>JANQJT010000133.1 GCA_028281485.1 Phycisphaeraceae bacterium | reverse complement strand
CTTTGATGGTGACGTCGTCGATTGGGCCGGCCTTGATGAGAGGCCCGTAGGCGCTTGCCAGCGCTGCATCCATATCTGCTGCGTCGCTTACACGTTGCCCGATGCCCTTCAATCAGGCCATCGGGCAACGTGTAAGCGACGCAGCAGATATGAATGCAGCGCTGGCAAGCGCCTACGAGCCTCTCATCAAGGCCGGCCCAATCGACGACGTCACCATCAAAGACGTGACGATCCGCGGCGACACCGCGAACGCGCTGGTTCGCCTCACCTGGATCGACGCCGACGACAAGACCGTCGCCACCGGCACGCTGTACTTCAACGAGAAACCCGCTCCAACCGAAACCGCCGCCGAAGACCGATTGCCGGACGGCTCGGTCATCTTGTTTCGATCGGAAAGATTCATCAGAATCCGAACCGGCGGGGTCACGCTCAAGTTCATCCCGAGTCACGAGCCGTGGCGCAACGAGCGGTGGCTCCTGGATAACATCGGCCGATTCGTTGACCTCGAGGCCTTGGCCGGGATCGGCACGTCACTCGCATCCGAGTAAACGGTCCACCGCGCCCATATAACCGATCTGATATCATGTCCGCACCCTTGTGCCGCTTTTTCTTAGGAGCAAACGATGTCGATCTTCCGCTTCGGTGCCTGCTTCTTTCTGGGTGCTCTTCTGATCACGCTTGCCGTCGATGCAGAAACGGCTTCTCCTACGACAACGGTTAGTCAGGATAAAATTGATGTAACCGAACTCACGAACAAACTGGTTGCGTTCAAAAGCCGGATCGATGCGATCGACGACGAGAAACGTGAGAGGCTCCGTGATCTGTACACGAAATTAGAGCACCTTCTTTGAGATCGCCGAGGCCTACGAAGGCGAACCGCTCGAGCAACACGAACTGGCCGAGTTGGATGAACGCATCGCGACTCACGAAAAGATCATCAATAGAATCGCGATTCGTGCGGAGCCTGATTTCACCAATCGCCTTCAAATGGAATTGAACTCTCTCCAGGCACAACGGATCGCCGCGTCGATTACCGATCCCGCCGAACGAGACGCACGTCGACGCAAAACGGAAGCCGAGATCGACATGCTCGCAGATCAAGTGGAACACCAGGAAAAGCCCTTCGTCGCCCGCGAAAACCAGGTCATCGATGAGGCCGCGCCCTATCGAACCGCCATGCTCGATGCCTACCTGCCTTACTTCAAGAAAGTAACGATCGAAGGCGCCTCTTACCGCGTGTCGATCAGCTCGGTCGAACCAAGCGACGCGTACATCCGGGTCACATGGGATAAAGCCGGTCGGCGATTCTCGGGAGGCGACAGCTTCAACGCAAGACTCAAGTTTCACAATCTCGAAAGCTTAGAGAATGCCAAACGGATGGCACATGAGTTCGATAGGCGCGATATCGGCGATACACACTTTTTTACCGGGCATGCCGAGATCGAGTTCGATACCGGCCTCGACAACAAGAAAAGCAAAGAATGGATCAAAGAACACATTGGAGAGTTCATTGACCTCGAAGGCTTGGCAGAGATCAAGGTCACCGAGCCGGAAGTCACAGCCCCCGAGAAATCCGACGAAATGCTCTGACCGTCTCCCCGAGACAAGCGATTTGATATGATGAGCGGCACTTCATTGTGCCGTTTTTTCATGGTCAGGAGAAGCCCATGACAGCTTTCCGATGCGTACTGATCGCGTGTGTCATGCTGACTGGTACGCCCCCGCTGACAGCGGAACAAGCGGCAGAGGACGCCACGCAATTAACGCGACAGGTGTTGGATGTCTACGCCAGGGTGCAGGCGGTGGATGCGGAGAAGCGCGAAGCGCTCAGCGATCTGCAGGACGAACAGAACCGCCACCGCGACACGCTGCGCAGCTACCAGGCGCCGCCGTTGAGCGAGCAGAAACTGGAGCAGCTGGACGAGCAGATCGCCCGAGCCGAGCAGAACCTTGAGCGCCTCCGCCGGCAGCGTACCGCGGGCACAGAAAACGACCCCGCCGTGCGCGCCCAGCGCAAGAAACAGGCCCAGGCCGAGGTCGATCGCATCACGGCCGAAATGCGCACCGCCAGCGAGCCGTTCGAAGACAGAAAGCGACAGATAAAGGAAGCCGTTGCCGCCCAGCGCGACGCGCTGACCGCCGCGTACCAGCCGATGTTCCTCGGCGGCGAGATCGAAGGCGTGACGATCGAGGCCTACGGCGTCAGCTCCGACCCCGGCAGCGCGATGGTTTACGTCAATTGGCGTGACACCGATGGCAACAAGGTCGCCTGGTCACACGTGCGTCTCCGCCCGCTTTCCGAGATCAGCGAACATCAGAAGAAAACGCTGCTGAATAACCGATATCCCATCAGTTCGCGTACGAACAACACGATGTGGCTCTGGGCGGGCAACGCGAAGATCGCGTTCATCGTGGAAGACGAGCGATGGAAAAACTCGGCGTGGATCGCCGACAACATCGAACGCTTTATCGACCTGAAGGCCCTGTCCGAGATCAAACCGGAATCGGAAGACTGATCCGATCCGACGGGAACGAACCGTATTATGTGCGGCATCGCCGGTGTGCTCCATTTCGACGACCGCCCCATCCCAGGCGACACGCTGGATCGCATGCAGGCGCACCTGTTGCCGCGCGGCCCCGACGGGCGCGGACACGACACGCTCGGCCCGTGCGCACTGATCCACACACGACTCAGCGTCGTCGATCTGATGGGCGGGCACCAGCCCATGAGCGTGCCGGCACGCAACGGCGACGGCGAACTCACCCTCACCTTCAACGGCGAGATCTACAATCACCGCGAGCTGCGCCGACGCCTCGAGCGGCTCGGTCACGCCTTCGTCAGCGACCACTGCGACACCGAGGTGCTCCTGCACGGCTACCGCGAGTGGGGCATGGAGCTGCCCAAGCACCTGCACGGCATGTACGCCTTCGCCGTCTGGGACAGCCGCAAGCGCGAGCTGCTGCTGGTGCGCGACCGCGCCGGTAAGAAGCCGCTTTACCTGTGTCGCGAAGAGGGCCGCATGGTGTTCGGCTCGCTCATCGGCGCCGTCACCGCCGGCATGCGCTACACCCCCACCATCGACCCGACCGCCCTGGCCAACTACCTGGCGTTCGGCTACACGTTCGGGCAGACGCTGATGAAGGGCGTGTTCGAGCTGCCCGCGGCGCACTGGATGCTGGTCACGCCCGACGGCAACTCGCAGACCGAGCGCTACTGGCGTCCGCCCCCGCTGAGCCGAACCAGCACGCAGCTGGGCGCGGTCACGGCGATCGACGAACTCATCAACGAGGCGGTGAGCAAGCGACTCGAGGCCGACGTGCCGCTGGGCTGCTTTCTGTCCGGCGGCGTGGACAGCTCGCTGGTGGCGGCGATCGCGCAGAACCAGCTCCGCGGCGAACGGCTGATGACCTTCAACGTCGCCATGCCCGACGTGAAGTACGACGAGAGCCCGCACGCCAAGGTCGTGGCCGACCACATCGGCTCCAGGCACCACGTGCTCATCGCCGAGCCGCACATCGAAGACGACCTCCAACGCCTGATCGCCACGATCGGTGAACCCACCGCCGACTCGTCGATCCTGCCCACCTTCTGGCTCAGCCAATCGGCGCGCAAGCACGTCACCGTGGCGCTGTCCGGCGACGGCGGCGACGAGCTGTTCGGTGGGTACGACCGCTACCGCGCGCTGCGGATGATCCACAAGCACCGCGCGATCCTCAAGATGCTGCCGGTCGTGGGCGCTGGCGGCGACGGCAAGTCGTGGCGCAGCCGATACAACCGATTGATCAGCGCCGCGCGGTGGATCGACCAGAAGCGGCAGTACCTGTCGATGATCCGCCTGTTCCCGCCGGACCGCGTGGGCGAGATGGGCGTGACGATGGGCACGCCGATCGATGCGCCGCCGAACTGGGAGAACGAAAAAGACCCCGCCGAGGCGGCGCGGCGATGGGACATGTTCCACTACCTGCCGTTCGACCTCCTGCGCAAGGTGGACCGCGCGTCGATGGCCGTGTCGCTGGAGGTACGCTGCCCGCTGCTGGACACGCAGGTGTACGACCTGGCCGGCCACCTGCCGCTGCACGTGTTGATGCCGGGCGGGCGTAGCAAGGGCCTGCTCAAGAAGGTCGCCGAGAAGTACCTGCCGCCGGCGATCCTGCAGCGCAACAAGGCGGGCTTCGCCGTGCCGATCGGGCGATGGTTCCGCGGCGAGCTGCGCGACCTGTTGCGCGGACACCTGCTGGACCAGCGCTTCCTCACCGACGCGCTGGGCTGCCGCCACGAGGCGCTGTACGAGATGATCCTGGAACACGAGAACCGGCGGGTGGATCATTCGCATCGGCTGTTTGCGCTGCTGACGCTGTCGATGTGGATGCAGTGGCTGCACGACCCCCGCCCGCCCAAGCCGCTGGTCTGACCGACCGGCCCGACTCGCTTTTGGCTGAGCGCCGCATCGTGTACCCTGCGTCAAACCCGCAAGGAAGCGATTTGATGAGCGAAACCCAACCCAAAGCCGCCCACTTCATCCACGCCGAGATCGACGCCGACCTCGCCTCGGGACGCTATCCCCACGTGCACACCCGCTTCCCCCCCGAGCCCAACGGCTACCTGCACATCGGTCACGCCAAAGCCATCTGCATCGTCTTCGGCACCGCCGAACAGTACGAAGGCCGGTGCAACCTCCGCCTCGACGACACCAACCCCTGCAAGGAAGAGCAGGAGTACATCGACGCGATCATCGACGACGTGCATTGGCTGGGCTTCGACTGGGCGAACCTCTGTCACGCCTCGGACTACTTCGATCAGCTCTACGACTGGGCGGTCGCGTTGATCAAGGCGGGCCACGCCTACGTCGACGACCAGTCGGCCGACGACATGCGCGCCAACCGCGGCACGCTCACCGAACCCGGCACGCCCTCGCCCTACCGCGATCGGCCCGTCGAAGAATCACTCGACCTGCTGGCGCGCATGAAGGCCGGGGAGTTCCCCGACGGCTCACGCGTGCTGCGTGCCAAGATCGACATGGCCTCACCCAACATGGTCATGCGCGACCCGGCGATGTACCGCATCCTCCACGAAACCCATCCGCGCACCGGCGACGCCTGGTGCATCTACCCCATGTACGACTGGGCGCACGGCCAGAGCGACTGGATCGAGGGCATCACCCACTCGCTCTGCTCCCTGGAGTTCAAGAACAACCGCGAGCTGTACGAGTGGTTCATCGACCGCATCGCCGAGGTCTCCGGTCATCCCGAGGGCGTGGCCTACAAGACGCGACAGATCGAGTTCGCCCGCGGCAACATCACCTACATGATCACCAGCAAGCGCAAGCTCATGCGCCTGATAGACGAGGGCATCGTGACCGGGTGGGACGACCCGCGCATGCCCTCGCTGCGCGGGATGCGGCGGCGCGGCTACACGCCCGGCGCCATCCGACGCTTCTGGGACGAGGCCGGCGTGGCCAAACGCGTCAACAACATCGAGTTCGCCAAGCTCGAATCGATCCTGCGCGACGACCTGAACAAGCGCTCGCAGCGCCGCATGGCCGTGCTCGATCCACTCAAGGTCGTGATCACCAACTACCCCGAAGACCAGGTTGAGATGATGGACGTGGCCAACAACCCCGAGCGCGAAGCCGACGGCACGCGACCCGTCCCCTTCTCGCGGGAGCTGTTCATCGAGCGCGATGACTTCATGGAAAACCCACCGAAGAAGTTCTTCCGCCTCGGCCCGGGCCGCGAGGTGCGGCTGCGTGCGGCTTACTGGGTGCGGTGCGAGGAGTTTGTCAAAGACGACGCGGGCAACGTGGTAGAGCTGCGCTGCACGTACGACCCGGAGACACGCGGCGGACAGAACCCGCCACCCGACGCCGAGGGCAAGGTACGCAAGGTCAAGGGCACGCTGCACTGGGTCAGCGCCGCCCACGCCGCCAACGCCGAGGTGCGCCTCTACGACCACCTGTTCACCAGGGAGAATCCGGAAGAAGGCGAGCTGATGGACAACATCAATCCCGACTCGCTCACCGTGAAGACCGGCTGCAAGCTCGAACCGGCCCTGGCTGATGCCAAGCCGGGCGACCCGATCCAGTTCGAGCGAATCGGTTACTTCACGCCGGACCTCGATTCCACGCCGAATTCGCCGGTTTTCAACCGCACCGCCACGCTCAAGGACTCCTGGGCGAAGGCTCTGTCACGCTGAATTTGGGATTTCCCCTTTAAAAGTCTCGGTTATTTACCCAAAAACCGGCTCTTAACACCTAAATTTTGCGATTTTCGAGTTTTTATTTGCGACAGCCTATTTCTGGGCTATGTTTCAATTGTAGATGGACGGGTTCTCCGTCCGTTGCCCTGGAAGAGGGACCTTAGAAGATTGAGAGATGTCGGGATCTGAATGGTTGCTATGCCATTCATGCATGGACAAGTTTTATCTCTTTCTAGGATGGAGGTCGAAAAAGTGAATCTTCTCGTAAAAACCTGCATTGGAGTGCTTGCGGTCGTGGCGTTGGCGGTCGTGCCCGCAAACGCCATCGTCATCACCGGCGGCGCCGTGAATAACGGTGACTTCAACGCCGATACCACCGGCACTGATAGTAGCACCTACGACGAAACACCGGACTGGATCAACCTCAGCGGCCTTCAGTCCGAGCAAGCCACGCGCACCAACCTTGCCTTCGACGCCACCCGCAACGGCATACTCTCGCACGGCTTGGACGGGTCGAGTGTATCGCATCCCAAGACTTTCGGCCAAGACACCGGACACGTCATCTCCACAGGGAACGTGTACAGCCTCTCTTATGTCTGGCGCGACGCCTTTGCGTGGATCGACGGTGAGGACCAGGTCGCGGTGAGCCTGTTTGTGACCGACGACGACACCATCGGCGGTGTCCGGACCGACCTGATCACGATGCTCTCCGGCTTGTCCACCACCAACAACACATATGAAGCCGTGGATCAGGACAACTTTTACACGGCTGTCGGGGTGGATAACGGCAAGTCGCTGTTCGTAGAGCTCCACACGTCACAAGGCGCAACCGCTGACGACCAGGGCTTTGTCCGTATCGACAACTTTGTCCTGGAGTATGTGCCCGAGCCGTCGAGCCTCGCGCTGATCGGCCTCGGCGGCCTGATGCTGATCCGTCGCCGCAAGTAAGCGACGCGTTCAATACCCATCGACCTCAACCGTCGCCCCCCGGGCGGCGGTTTTTCTTTGCGCTTGATATGACTATTTGTATGGTTTATGTTAGGGTTCATGCAAGGAGGTGAACCCGACTATCGCGACGCCCTGCCCCACACGCCGGCCCACCGGCGCGGCGCACAGATCAACCCCGGCAACCGCTTCGAACAGGTCCGCCTGCACGTGCTCGGCGACGAACTGGACCGCCTCCGCACTGAGCGCATCATCGAAGGCGCCGACCCGGACCACCCCACGCGCGTGCCGCTGCACGTCTACCGCGACAAGACCAGGCACATCATCAACCGCGTGAATCCGACATCCGACGTACCGTTCGACTGGACGGTGAACCCGTACCGCGGGTGCGAGCACGGCTGCGTCTACTGCTTCGCTCGACCGTACCACGAGTACCTCGGCTTCAGCTGCGGGCTGGACTTCGAGACGAAGCTGATGGCGAAGACCCAAGCCCCCCTGCTGCTGCGCCGCGAGCTCGCCCGGCCGAGTTGGAAGGGCGAACCGATCGTCATGTCCGCCATCACCGATGTGTATCAACCGATCGACAAGGAGATGGAATTGACACGCGGGTGCCTGGAGGTGATGGCCGAGTGCGGTCAGCCGGTCAGCACGATGACCAAGAGCGCGCTGGTG
The DNA here is from genome assembly GCA_028281485.1 of Phycisphaeraceae bacterium. Taxonomy (GTDB): domain Bacteria; phylum Planctomycetota; class Phycisphaerae; order Phycisphaerales; family Zrk34; genus JANQHD01. The sequence goes on along the minus strand of JANQJT010000133.1, from coordinate 2,589 downwards.
CTGCGCGACACGGACCTTTGGCAGAAGCTCTCATCGCTGAACGCCGGGCGGGTGACGGTGACGCTGGTCACGCTGGACAGCGCGTTGGCAAGCAAGCTCGAGCCACGCGCCGCCTCGCCGAGCCGCCGGCTGCACATCATCCGTGAGCTGGCCAAAGCCAAAGTCGCCGTGACGGTGAACATCGCGCCGGTGATCCCCGGACTGACGGACAAGGAGCTGCCGATGATATTGGAGGCGATCTCGGACGCGGGCTGCCGACGGTGTGCGTGGGTGCTATTGCGGCTGCCGTACCAGTTGAAAGATATCTTTCTCGACTGGCTCGACCGCCACATGCCCGACCGGGCAGGCCGCATCGGGTCGCTCATCCGCCAGACGCGCGGCGGCAAGCTCTACAACGCCGCCAACAAACGCGGGCGCGGCACCGGCCACGTCGCCACGCAGATCGCACAGGTCTTCGACGTGTTCACACGGCGCTACGGCCTGAACCGCGACGTGCGACCCATGTCCACACGCACCTTCCGCCGCCCAAGCCTGCACGGCCAAATGGGACTGTGGCCCCCGCCCCCGGAAGTGTGACACGCAACGCGCGCACGCCAAGTTATTCCGGGGGGGCGGGCTTCTGGGGATCGTTGGGCGCGGCTTCCGGGAATCAGCCCGGAAGCTTCGAAGCAACGTGGGGGTCGTACTTTGCGCGTGATTCACTACAATCCGCCCCATGGCTGATGGAACCGAGACGATTGTGACCCGCTTCGCCCCTTCGCCGACCGGCTACCTGCACATCGGCGGCGCCCGCACCGCCCTGTTCAACTGGGCCATGGCCCGCAGGCACGGCAAGAACGGAAAGTTCCTGCTGCGCATGGAAGACACCGACCGGGCGCGCTCCAGCACGGAAGCCGAGCAGAGCATCCTCGAAGACCTCGCCTGGTTGGGGCTGGACTGGGACAACGAACCCGATGTGCCGCGCCAGTCCGACCCTGACCGGCTGAAAGAGTATCAACAGAAGATCGATCAACTCAAGGCCGCCGACCGGGCGTACGACCACGGAGACGGCAACGGGGCAGTGGTCTTCAAGATGCCCGACCACGACATCGCGTTTGACGACATCGTCCGCGGCACGGTGACCACGCCGGCCGGGCAGATCGAGGACTTCGTCATCCAAAAGGCCGACGGGTTTCCCACGTTCCATCTGGCGGTCGTGGTCGACGATGCCGACATGGGCGTGACCCACGTCATCCGCGGCACCGATCACCTGACCAACACGTCTAAGCACATCGCTCTTCAGCAGGCGCTGGACCTGCCCACGCCGACCTACGCCCACATGTCGCTGACCGTCAATCCCGACGGCTCGAAACTCGGCAAACGCGACAAGGCCAAGGCCGCTCGCAAGGCGGCGGATGAATGGGCGAAGATTAACGGTCAAGAAAAACTTCTTACGTGGCTATGTGATGCACCACAGCGAAAAAAACAAGATCGCCAACTCGTTGAAGCATTCCTCAACAAAGAAAACGATGATGTAACTATCGCTCAGTTTGTGGGTGAAGCACTCGGTATTCACCTGCCCGAAATCAACGTGCGCGACTTCCGCGCGTCCGGCTACCTCACCGACACGCTCGTCAACTTCCTCGGCCTGCTCGGCTGGAACCCGGGCGGTGACATCGAAGACTTCGGACCCACTCCACTACCGTTCCTCGCCGACCACTGGGACATCAAACGCCTGGTCAAGGCCGACGCCAAGTTCGACCGCGACAAGCTCGCATCATTCAACGCCGACCGCATCAAGGCCATGCCGACAGAAAAACTTATCGATGCAGTATGGGGACATGAATACATCCGGCTCGCGCTGCACAATCGATTTCAGCGCGGCAGAAATGATCCGATGTTTGCCACGTTCTGTGCCACCTATCAGGAACGTGCCAAAACGCTTAACGAATTCGAAGAGCAGGGCCGCTTCCTGCTGATAGAAGATGAGGATGTCACCTACGCCTTCGACACAAAGAACGTGAAGAAGGTGATGCTCAAGGGCGAACCCAACGGCTTTGACGCGCTCAAAGAACTCAAAGACCTGCTGACCGACCTGCCGACAGAAGGCTTCGGCACGAAAACACACGAGCTTATTCAGAAACTCTCAGAGGACCGCGGCACGAACATGGGCAAGCTCGCCCAGCCGCTGCGCGTCGCCGTGAGCGGTTCGACCGTCACGCCCCCCATCGACGCCACGCTGGACATCCTCGGCAAGCAAAAGACACTCGATCGCATCGACAACTGCCTCGCACAACAACCCCAACAGTAAACGGAACACGCCCATGTCCCTCATCGTCACCGGCTCCATCGGCATCGACACGATCATCACCCCCACCGGCCGCGCCGACGAGATTCTCGGCGGCTCGTGCACCTACTTCGCCGCGGCCGGCAGCTTCTTCGTGCCCACGCGCATCGTCGGCGCTGTCGGCGACGACTTCCCCGCCGAGCACATGGGCGTGTTCGAACACTTCAACATCGACGCGACCGGCCTGGAGACCCGCGCCGGCAGCGAGACCTTCCGCTGGACCGGTGAATACAAGAACGACATGATCGAGCGCGACACGCTGG
>JANQJT010000129.1 GCA_028281485.1 Phycisphaeraceae bacterium | reverse complement strand
AAGATCGCGGGCGAGCTGACGTCGTTCTGCATGCACGTGGCGGCGCGTTCGCTGGCGAAGCACGCGCTGTCGATCTTCGGCGACCACTGCGACGTGATGTCTTGTCGTCAGACGGGCTTTGCGATGCTGGCGTCGAACAGCGTGCAAGAGGCGCAGGACATGGCGGCGATCAGCCAGGCGGCGACGTTTGAGAGCCGCGTGCCGTTCATGCACTTCTTTGACGGTTTCCGTACAAGCCACGAGGTCCAGAAGATCGTGTCGCTGAGCGACGAGGTCCTGCTGGGTCTGTTGAATGGTGCGGCGGTGCAGGGCCATCGTGACCGCGCGTTGACGCCGGACCGCCCGAAGCTGCGTGGCACGGCTCAGAACCCCGACACGTACTTCCAGGCGTGTGAGGCGGCCAACCCGTTTTACCTCGAGACCGGCGCGATCACGCAGGGCGTGATGGATCGCTTCGCCGAGCTGACGGGTCGCCGGTACCAGCTGGTTGAGTACGCCGGAGCCGAGGACGCCGAGCGTGTGGTCGTGCTGATGGGCAGTGGCGCTGAGACGGCTGAGGAAACGGCGGCGGCGTTGAATGGCGCCGGTGAGAAGGTCGGCGTGGTGAAGATCCGCATGTACCGGCCGTTCCCGGTCGCCGAGTTCATCGGGGCGCTGCCGAAGACGGTGAAGAGCGTCGCCGTGCTGGACCGCACGAAGGAGAGCGGCAGCGTGGGCGAGCCGCTGTACCTGGACGTGGTCGGCGCGCTGATGGAGAGCGAGGCGAACGGTTCGCTAGACCTGGCGACGCGGCCGAAGGTGATCGGCGGGCGTTACGGGCTGAGCAGCAAGGAGTTCACGCCGGCGATGGTCAAGGCCGTGTACGACGAGCTGGGTAAGGACGCGTCCAAGCCGCACTTCACGGTGGGTATCAATGATGATGTGACGAAGCTGTCGCTGGACTACGACCCGGCGTACACGATCGAGAAGGACGACGTGACGCGCTGCCTGTTCTACGGGCTGGGCGCTGACGGCACGGTGGGGGCGAACAAGAACTCGATCAAGATCATCGGCGAGGGGACGGACAACTACGCCCAGGGCTACTTCGTGTACGACTCGAAGAAGTCGGGCGCGATGACGGTCAGCCACCTGCGATTCGGGCCGCGTCCGATCCAGTCGATCTACCTGATCAGCGAGGCCGACTTCGTGGCGTGCAGCCAGTGGGCGTTCGTCGATCGCTACGAGATGCTGGACAAGGCGCGTGAGGGCGCGACGTTCCTGCTGAACTCCCCGTACGGCACCGACGAGGTGTGGGACAAGCTGCCCCGGGAGATGCAGGAGACGATCATCGCCAAGAAGCTGAAGTTCTACGTGATCGACGCGTACGCGGTCGCCCGTGAGACGGGCATGGGCCGGCGCACGAACACGATCATGCAGACCTGTTTCTTTGCGATCTCCGGCGTGCTGGAGCGTGACGAGGCGATCGCGAAGATCAAGGACGCGATCGAGAAGACCTACAGCAAGAAGGGCGAGGAGATCGTCCGACGGAACTTCGCGGCGGTGGACCAGTCGCTGGCGAACCTGCACGAGGTGACCGTGCCCGCGAGCGCGTCGACGGACGTGTGCCGGGTGCCGATCTGTTCGCCGGAGGCGCCGGACCTGTTCAAGCAGGTCAACGCGATGATGATGAGCGGGCAGGGCGACCTGCTGCCGGTCAGCGCGATGCCGGTCGACGGGACGTGGGAGACGGCCACGACGCAGTACGAGAAGCGCAACATCGCCGACGAGGTGCCGGTGTGGGACCCGGCGGTGTGTATCCAGTGCAACAAGTGCGCGTTCGTCTGTCCGCACGCGGCGATCCGAGCGAAGGTTTACAACGAAGATGAATTGAAGGACGCGCCCGAGACGTTCCGCTCGGTGCCCTACAAGGCGCCGGACTTCAAGGGCAGCCGGTACACGATCCAGGTGGCCCCGGAGGATTGCACGGGATGCCGGCTGTGTGTGCAGGTGTGCCCGGCGAAGAACAAGGCCGAGCCGAAGCTCAAGGCCATCAACATGCAGGCGCACCTGGACGTGAAGGACGTGGAGAAGGCGAACTACGACTTCTTCCTGGACATCCCGGACGTCGAGCGGACGTCGATCCAGCGGTTTGATACGAAGGGCTCGCAGTTCCTGCAGCCGTTGTTTGAGTATTCGGGCGCGTGTGCCGGTTGCGGCGAGACGCCTTACGTGAAGCTGATGACGCAGCTGTTCGGCGACCGGACGATGATCGCCAACGCCACGGGTTGTTCGTCGATCTACGGCGGCAACCTGCCGACCACGCCGTACTGCGTGGACAAGAACGGCCGCGGGCCTTCGTGGTCGAACTCGCTGTTCGAGGACAACGCGGAGTTCGGGTTCGGCATGCGTCTGGCGGTGGACACACACACCGACACGGCGTTCGATCTGCTCAAGGCGCTGTCGGGCGAGATCAGCGATCAGCTGGTCACGACCCTGATGACGGCGGACAAGTACAGCGAGGCGGGCATCGCCCAGCAGCGCGAGGCGCTGGATGAGTTGAAGCGTCGTCTGCCGAACATCGATCGGCCCGAGGCGCGTCAGCTCGAAGAGATCGCTGATTACCTGATCCGCAAGAGCGTGTGGCTGATGGGCGGCGACGGTTGGGCGTACGACATCGGCTACGGCGGGTTGGACCACGTGCTGGCGAGCGGTCGGGACGTAAACATCCTGGTGCTCGACACGGAGGTCTATTCGAACACCGGCGGCCAGGCGAGCAAGTCGACCCCGGTCGGCGCGGCGGCGAAGTTCGCGGCCAGCGGCAAGACGGTGAACAAGAAGGACCTGGGCCTGATGGCGATGAGCTACGGCCACGCGTACGTCGCGTCGATCGCGATGGGCGCCAAGGACAACCACACGGTGCAGACGTTCCTGGAAGCCGACGCGTATCCCGGCCCGTCGCTGATCATCGCCTACAGCCACTGCATCGCGCACGGCTACGACCTGAGCCACGGCCTGTCGCAACAGAAGCTGGCGGTCGACTCGGGCGTGTGGCCGCTGTACCGCTTCGATCCGCGACTGATCGAGCAGGGCAAGCCGCCGCTGCAGCTGGACTCCAAGCCCGGCAAGGCGTCGGTGCGTGAATACATGCAGAACGAGACGCGGTTCGCGATGGTCGAGAAGATCAACCGCGATCGCTTCCAGCGTCTCAGCGAGGCGGCGGAGAAGTTCGCCGAGCGTCGCGTGGGGATGTACAAGCAGCTCAGTGAACTGACGTACGCCGCGGTCGGCGGCGGCAAGAGCGGCGGAAACGGAAAAGAAAACTAAAGCGGGTACGCTCGCGAAGCCCACGGAGAGGCACGATGGACCTGACAACCAATTACCTCGGCATGGAGTTGGCTCACCCGATCATCCCCGGCGCGTCGCCGCAGACGGCGGACCTCGACCTGGTCAAGCGTCTGGAGGATCAGGGGGCCCCGGCGATTGTCATGCACTCGCTGTTTGAGGAACAGATCGTCAGCGAACAGATGCGCACGTACGCGGCGATGGAATACACGAGCGAATCGTCGGGTGAGGCGCTGAGCTACCTGCCCGAGCCGGATCAGTTTTCGATGGGTCCGGATCAGTATCTCGATCAGATCCGCCGGATCAAAGAGTCGGTCGGCATGAAGGTGATCGGCTCGTTGAACGGCACGACGCGCGGCGGCTGGCTGGAGTACGCCCAGCTTATTGCGCAGGCCGGCGCCGATGCGCTGGAGCTGAACATCTACGACCCGGTCACCACCAGCCTGGAAGACTCGAACACGATCGAGGCCCGCGCCGTCGGCATCGTGCGTGAGGTCAAGAGCGCGTTGCCGATCCCGGTGACGGTGAAGCTGGCGCCGTACTACACGTCGCTGGCACACTTTGCGACGCAGCTGGTGAACGCGGGCGTGGACGGGCTGGTGTTGTTCAACCGCCTGTATCAGCCGGACATCGACCTGGATGAGCTGGAGATGATCCGCGTGTCGCCGGTGGGTCTGGGGGACCTGCCGATGCGGATGCGTTGGCTGGGTGTGTTGCACGACCGCGTGAGCTGTTCGCTGGCGGCGAGCGGCGGTATCGGCAGCGCGCTGGACGCGGTGAAGGTGTTGATGGCCGGTGCGGACGTGGCGCAGATGGTTTCGGCGCTGCTGATCAAGGGCCCGACGCTGCTGAGTCAGGTCCGCGGGGACCTCTCGCAGTGGCTGGAGACCAACGAGTACCACTCGCTGGATGAGCTTCGTGGTAGCATGAGCATGACTCACTGCCCCGACCCGTCGGCGTACCACCGCGCGAATTACATGCGGACGCTGCTGAGTTGGCGGAGCTAGACAGGAATCGGGCGCGTGCGAACGCGCCTTTTTTGTACCCCCCCGAGTGTATAACCATTCGAAAGAAGGACCGATCGATGCCCCATAAGTATCGCCTCATCACCATGTTTTGCGTGGCGTTTGTTGCCGCGGCGGCCCAGGCGGAGGATTCGCTGGGTGACCGCTTCGATGCGCTGCAGCGTCGCGTGGAGCGGCAGGACCAGCGGATCGCCGAGCAGGACGCCGAGATCAAGCGCTTGAAGCAACGCACGGGGGAAATGGATGGCACCGATCGGTACGCCGCGGAGGTTCGCGAGCTGGTTGAAGAGGTGATCGCCGATGCGCAAACACGCGGTACGTTGAACGGTTCGCTCCTGGCCGGTCACGACGGGAAGAACTTTTTTCTGGCCAGCGCCGACGGCAACTACCTGCTGAAGATCATGGGTCTGGTGCAGTTCCGCTACGTGCTGAGCACGTCGGACTCGGCGTTTGACGCGCGTGACTCGGACCCGGACACCGTGGGTGTGCAGCCGACGGACCTGGACGACACGGTGGGCGGCTTTGAGATGCGCCGGGCGCGATTCTACTTCAAGGGTCACGTGGTCGATCCGTCGTGGCAGTACTTCCTGCACTTCCAGGTGAGCCGGGCCGACGGCGACGCGGTGCTGCTGGACGCGTGGGTGAAGAAGCAGGTGAACGAGAACCTGTCGATCATGATCGGTCAGCTCAAGGTTCCGGTCTGGCGAGAGTGGATGATCAGCGGCGCGAAGCAGCCGTTCGTCGAGCGTTCCCTGGTGCACCACGAGTTCTCGGGCCTGTACACGCAGGGCGTGGCGGGCGTCTGGCGTCAGGACAACTGGCAGGTGTTGCTTTCTGCCAATGACGGGGCGGGCAAGACCGACACGGCGTGGAGCACGGCCGACCAGGAGGTGCTGGGTGTGAGTGCTCGCGGCGACGTGGTGCTCGAGGGGGCGTGGAGTCAGCACAGCGAGTTCATCGGCTGGCCCGGTGAAGAGCGATTCATCGCGCTTGGCGCCGCGGTGCACTACCAGCAGGGCGAGTACGGCACGGCCACCGACGAGGCGGAGGTGCTCCGCTGGGCGGCGGACGCGCACTACAAGGAAGACGGCAAGACGGTTTTTGTTGCGATCGTCGGCAACCACATCTCCGAGGTTGCCGGGACGCCGGACATGGACCAGTACGGCGTGATCGTGCAGGGCGGCCTGTTCGTGCTGGACGACACGGAGCTGGTGGCCCGCTACGAGTGGGGCGACCTGGACGCGGCGGGCATCGAGGACCTGAGCGTCCTCACCGTCGGTATCAATCACTACATGAAGCGTCACGGCCTGAAGCTGATGTCCGACGTGGGCTACTCCTTCAACGCGTTGAACACGGTCGACGGCGTGGGCGTGAGTTGGATCAGCGACAGCCCCGGCTGGCGTGCGGATACCGCGGGCACGGACGGCCAGATGGTCATCCGCGGCCAGATCCAGTTGGCGTTCTGACATCCAGGGTAACGATTAAGCGAGGCAACCGTTTAACGGGAACAACATGAACAAGTATCTGGTATTGATCGGAGCCATCGTCGTGCAGCTCATTCTGGGCACGGTGTACGGCTACAGCATCTTCTGGTCGCCTTTGAATGACACGATCTTCCCCCCGGCGATCACGCAGGTCCGGGCCGACGAAATGGCGGCCGCGAACGAAGCGTTTGATGCCGCCGCCTACACGGTCGTGGCTGACGAAGAAGCGGTGAAGGCGACGAACGATTCGCAGAAGGCGAAGCTGAAGTACGGTTTCTCGATCTGCATCCTCTCGTTTGCGCTGACGATGGTGATCGCCGGCCGCGTGCAGGACATCAAGGGACCGCGTTTCCCGGCGATCGTGGGGGCGGTGCTGATGGGCACGGGCTTTGTCATCGCGAGCATGATGAACAGCCCGATGGTGTTGTACATCGCGCACGCGGGCTTCATGGGCGCGGTGGCGCTGGTGCTATTGATGTTGTTCCACGCGCTCGTCGGCAGGGTCGATGAGGACGAGGTGCCGATCGTGCGCTACGCGCCGCTGGCGATCATCACGGCGGTCGCGGTGGCGGGCGTGCTGCTCGGCGTGAACTACGTCGGCAAGCTGGGTGAGCAGGACTCGATCATGCTGCTGTACGGCACGATTGGTTTGTTGGCCGGTGCGGGCATCGGTTTCGCGTACGTCTGTCCGATCGCGGCGCTGGTCAAGTGGTTCCCCGAGCACAAGGGGCTGGTCAGCGGACTGGCGGTGGCGGGGTTTGGTTTTGGTGCGTACATCTTCACGCACAAGACGCTGCCGTTCAGCGCCGAGCGGTTCCTGAAGACGGGTGACAACACGATCACGGACCTGTTCCTCTGGCACGGTTTGGTGTGCCTGGTGGTGGTGACGGTCGGCGCGATGATGCTGAGCAATCCGCCGCAATCGATCGCACCGGCGGGTAGCGCTTCGAAGGACTCGCACTGGCAGGACACGCTGAAGCGCCCGGCGTTTTATGTGATCTGGCTGATGTTCTTCAGCGGTGCGATGGCGGGGCTGATGGTGATCGGCATCCTCAAGGGCTTCGCCGGTGACCAGCTGGTCGCGGCGGCCGAGGCGTCGAGCGAAGGACCGCTCAGCGCCGAGTTGATCAAGGAATTGAAAGACAACGGCGTGGCGGCGGTGGGTTGGCTGGCGATCTTCAACGCGGTCGGCCGCGTGGTGTGGGGTTTTGTCAGCGACCGGATCGGCCGCACGATCGCGTTCGTGGCGATGTTCGTGTTCCAGGCGGTGATGATGTTTGTTCTTGCCGGCATGCAGACGGAGGTGAGCCTGGCGGTGGCGGCGTCGCTGATCGGGTTCAACTTCGGCGGCAACTTCGCGTTGTTCCCGTCTGCCACGGCGGACCTGTTCGGCGCGAAGAACGTGGGCGCGAACTACGGCTGGGTGTTTACCAGCTACGGCATCGCGGGCGTCGTGGGCATTGCCGCGGGCAATTATGCCAAGGTGGAGACCGGGTCTTACGAGACCGCTTTTTACGTCGCGGGCGTGCTTTGCCTGGTTTCCGCGGCGCTGGCGTTGGGTTTGACCGTCACGCGGAAACGCGCGGCGGCTTGATATATAGTATGGGCCCTTTCAGGGCCACAAAGCGACACAGCCATCCTTCCGTATTGGAGGTACGAAACTCATGAGCGCAGAAACACAGGCCGACCAGGCCACCTACCCGCCCCCGTCGTCGATCGCGGCCAACGCCCACGTCGGCAGCTTCGAGCAGTACCAGGAGATGTACGACCGGTCGATCAGCGATCCGGACGGCTTCTGGAGCGACATCGCCGACCGGTTTGTCTGGGAGAAGAAGTGGGACAAGGTCCGCGAGTACACCTTTACCGACAACGTCGACATCAAGTGGTTCGTCGGCGGCAAGACGAACATCTCGGTCAACTGCCTGGACCGCTACCTCGACAGCAAGGGCGACCAGACCGCGATCCTCTGGGAGGGCAACGAGCCCGGAGAGGACGCGAAGCTGACGTACCGCGAGCTGTACGAGGAGACCTGCAAGCTGGCCAATGCGCTGAAGGCCGCGGGCGTCGGCAAGGGCGACCGCGTGAGCATCTATCTTCAGATGATCCCGCAGGCCGCGGTGGCGATGCTGGCCTGCGCCCGCATCGGCGCGGTGCAGAGCGTGGTGTTCGGTGCGTTCAGTGAGGACGCGCTGCGCGACCGCATCAACGACTGCGGCGCGAAGGTGCTGATCACGCAGGACACGGCGCTGCGCGGGCCGAAGAACACGATCCCGATGAAGACCAAGGCCGACCTGGCCGTGGCCCAGTGCCCCTCGATCGAGAAGGTCATCGTGGTCAAGCGGACGGGCGTGGACGTGCCGATGACCGACGGTCGCGACCTGTGGTATCACGAGGCGATCGCCGATCAGGCGGCCGAGTGTGCCCCGGAGATCATGGACAGCGAGGACCCGCTGTTCGTCCTGTACACCTCCGGCTCGACGGGCAAGCCCAAGGGCGTGCTGCACACCGTCGGCGGTTACATGATCTGGGTGGCCACGACCTTCAAGTACGTGTTCGACTACCACGACGGCGACGTGTGGTGGTGCACGGCGGACGTGGGCTGGATCACCGGCCACAGCTACATCGCGTTCGGCCCGACGCTGAACGGCGCCACGCAGGTCATGTTCGAGGGCGTGCCGACCTATCCGGACGCCGGCCGCTTCTGGGACGTGGTCGACAAGTACAAGGTGACGCAGTTCTACACGGCGCCCACGGCGATCCGCGCGCTCATGCGTGAGGGTGAGGACCCGGTCAACAGCCGCGACCTGTCGAGCCTGCGCATCCTCGGTTCGGTCGGTGAGCCGATCAACCCCGAGGCGTGGAACTGGTACAACCGCGTGATCGGCAAGGGCAAGTGCCCGATCATGGACACGTGGTGGCAGACGGAAACCGGTGGTCACATGATCACGCCGCTGCCGGGCGCGCACACGCTGAAGCCGGGCTCGGCGAGCCGACCGTTCTTCGGCGTCGAGCCGATCATCGTGGACGACCAGGGCAACGAGGTCCCGCAGGGCGAGAGCGGCAAGCTGTGCATCAAGGCCGCGTGGCCGGGGATGCTGCGGACGACCTGGGGTGATCACGAACGCTTCAAGCAGGTGTACTTCAGCACGTACGAGGGGCTTTACTTCACGGGCGACGGCTGCAAGATCGACGAAGACGGCGACTACTGGCTGCTGGGCCGCGTGGACGACGTGATCAACGTCTCCGGTCACCGCATGGGCACGGCCGAGGTCGAGAGCGCGTTGGTCAGCCACCCGACGGTCGCCGAGGCCGCGGTGGTGGGCTTCCCGCACGAGATCAAGGGCCAGGGCATCTACGCTTACGTGACGCTGGTCAGCGGCGAGGAGCCGACCGACGAGCTGCGTAAGGCGCTGGTGAACCACGTCCGCGCAGAGATCGGTCCGATTGCGACGCCGGACGTGATCCAGTGGGCTCCGGGCCTGCCGAAGACGCGTTCGGGCAAGATCATGCGTCGCATCCTTCGCAAGATCGCCGAGGGCGATTCCGGCAGCGTGGGTGACACCTCGACGCTGGCCGATCCGGCCGTGGTCGAAGACTTGGTCGAGAACTGCCCGGTCGGTAAGTAACCCCCGGAAGTAAAACCTGAGCGGGGTCGGCCCCGCCTTGGAGGATTTATTCAACCATGCCCTCGCTCGCAAGAGCGAGGGTTTTTTATTGGGGCGATGAATCGATGGATCGCGTGTTCCCGATGTTCTATGCGAGCGAGCCTTGGTTCCGTGAGGTCGCGCCGTGGCGTGACCTACTTCATGGCTTTCATGCGTTTGGTGGCGTCGGCGAGGACGGCGGAGCCGAGCTTGTGGGCCTGGACAGAACTCATGGGCTGTTCGCCATTTGGATCGGGTCGGATGAGCATGGCGGTGACGACGTGGTCGGTCATGAAATCCGGGGTTTCCGGATAGGGCGCTTCGATGAGTGAGTCGTAGATGAGGACGTTGTGATCCTGACTCTCGGTGGCGACGATCCAGTGGAGATGGCCGTTCTCGCGTCTTTTGACCAGCAGCACGGCCATGTGACCGGTCTGGAGATGACCGTGTAGCCGCTGCCACGCGTCGTCGGCAACCGGATCGATGGCGTCGACCTCGAAAAAGTCCTGGACGAGGACCATGTACATGTCGGGGTGGAGTGCGCCGGTGGAGTCCTGAAGCCAGAAGACGGCCTTGGTGTCGGCGCCGAGGCGCCAACGGATGCGCTCCGCCTCGGGGTCCAGGCCGTAAGATTAGTATATCGTGCTGAGCGAGTGGACGCCGCAGGTGAACGATTCGGTCTGCGTTTCGAGGACGGGTGCGATCGGCATGGCGGTGGGTTTGCGATCGGTGTGCACGATGAACCACGTGCGCGTGATGATAATGATCGGCGTGATCGCAAAACCGATGAGGATGGCCAGCAGGATGAAGCGGGTCTTGCGATGGTAGATGTAAGCGAAGATTTTCCGGAATCGACCCATGTGCGGCTGATTATACCGGGGGGATGGAGCGGCTGTCAGACGAGATCGAGTTCGATGGCGTAGGCGTCGCCGTCGAACTCGGTGCGGATGGGGTAGCCGGCGTTCTGGAAGACGGCGAGCATGGACTTGTTGTCGGGCAGGACGGTGGCGTGGAACTCGCGGACGCCGCGCTGCTGGGCGATCTGGGCGAGGGTGCGCATCATCTGCGAGCCCATGCCCTTGTCCTGCCAATCGTCGCGGACGATGAAGGCGATCTCGGCGTGCATGAGCGCGGGG
>JANQJT010000314.1 GCA_028281485.1 Phycisphaeraceae bacterium | reverse complement strand
GACGGCGCGTGATTTCGTGGAGACGTGGCGCGAGGGGATGATGCCGGACTTTGCGCCGCCTTACGTGGACTTCCTGAAGCTGATCCGAGGCGGTGAGGCGTACCAGGCGTGGTGTATCGAATCTCTGGAGTGGGTGAAGGCGGGGGAGACGGACGAAGCGAAGCTGGAGCGGGCGCATACGCGGGCGGCGCAGGCACAAGTGAAGTTTGCCGAGACGGTGGGTGTGCGTGTGGAGGGGGATCGGCGGATCGTGGTGGAGTTGGAGAAGCCTTGCGGTTATTTCCTGGACATCGTGGCGAGTTGGCCGCTGTTCCCGACGCCGCGGCACGTGATGAAGGATTTTACGAAGATCAGCGCGAAGACGTACATGCTTCAGCGCGATCCGCAGTGGATCAAGCCGGGCAACATGGTTAGTAACGGGCCTTACACGTTGGAGCGTTGGCGCTTCAAGCGTGATATCTGGATGGAGGCGAACCCGCATTACCACGCGGCGGACCGCGTGAAGAGCCGGACGGTGCAGATGATGTGGTTTGTGGATGAGGTGGCGGCGTACAACGCGTACGCGAGCGGCCTGATCGATGCACACATCGCGGCGGCGGCGTTGCCTTACCTGGCAGACATCATCGAGCACAGCCAAGATGGGAAACGCGACGACGTACACGAGACGGGTGCTTACGGGACGTATTACTTTGCGCTGAACAATCGGTCGAAGCTGGTGGACGGGCGTGACAATCCGTTTGTGGATGTTCGCGTGCGTCAGGCGTTTGCGATGGTGGTGGACAAGCAATCGCTGGTGGCGGACGTGACGCGGTTGAACCAGAACGTGTATGGCGTGTTCGTTCCGCCGGGCTCGATCCCGGGTTACCCGACGCCGGAGGGGCAGCGGTGTTTGAGCGACGCGGCCGATGAGGTGGAGCGTGAGGCGATGATCGCCGAGGCGCGCCGGCTGCTGGCGGAGGCGGAGTTCCCGATGAACGAGACGGTGGAGATCATCTACAACACCGGCAGCGAGCACAAGGACGTGACAGCGGCGCTGAGTTCGATGTGGGAAGAGCATCTGGGGGTGAAGACGTCGATGGATGGTCAGGAGTGGAAGGTGTTCCTGGGTGAGCGGAACAAGGGGCACTTCATGATCGCGCGGTCGGGGTGGTTCGGGGACTACGGCGATCCGACGACGTTCCTGGACCTGTTCCGGGAGGGGCACGGCAATAACGACTTCGGCACGGACGACCCGCACTACGAGGACATGCTGGACCGGGCGGTGGTGGAGAGCGACCCGGCGAAGCGGATGCGGATCCTGAGCGAGGCGGAGCACTACATCATCACCGAGCGGTACGCGATGATCCCGCTGTACCAGTACAAGCTGGTGCACCTGTACGATCCGCAGCGCGTGCGGGGTGTTACGCATCACCCGCGGAACCTGCAGTTCTATCACTTCATCGAGGTGTACGATGGGGATGAAGAAGGGGAGGGTGGGTGATGGCGCGGCTGATCTTCTGGCGGCTGGTGCAGCTGCCGTTCTTGTTGTTGATTATTTACACGTGCACCTTTGTGTTGATCTGGGTGGTGCCGGGCGAGTCGCTGGAGACGGAGGGCCGTCAGCGCGATCCGGTGGTGCAGGAGGCGCTGGAGGCGCGTTACTCGTTGGATGATCCGGTGAAGATGTATTACGAGATCATCATCGGTCGGCAGAGCTCTGAGGGTGCGTGGGAGGGGGGGCTGATACGTGGCGATTTGGGCACGAGCATGGTTTACCGCGACTTCAAGGTGAACCAGGTGATCGGCGATGCGCTGCCGGTGAGTATTCAGTTGGGGGCGCTGGCGATCGTGATCGCGCTGGTGATCGGCGTGGGGGCGGGTGTGGTGGGTGCGGTGTGGCGTGGTGGGGTGTTGGATACGCTGACGCTGGGGATTGCGCTTTTGGGGATTTCGTTGCCGACGTTTGTGACGGGGACGGTGCTGCTGATTACGTTGGCGTTGTGGTGGCCGGTGTTGCCGGTGGGCGGCTGGGGGAGTGTGGAGCAGATGCTGATGCCCGCGCTGACACTGAGCCTGCCGTTCGCGGCGTACATCGCGCGGCTGACGCGGTTGGGGATGATCGACGTGATGACCAGCGACTACGTGCGGACGGCGCGTGCGAAGGGTCAGAAGGAATCGCGGGTGGTGATGCAGCACGCGCTGAAGGTGGCGATGCTGCCGGTGGTGAGTTTTCTTGGGCCGGCCGCGGCTGCGGCGATGACGGGATCGTTTGTGATCGAGAAGGTGTTTAACATCTCCGGCATGGGGCAGCACTTCGTGGACGGGGTACGAAACAAGGACATCACGCTGATCCTGGGCGTGGTGATGGTGTATGCGACGATGCTGATCGTGTTCAACCTGCTGGTGGACATCGCGTACACGTTTGTGGACCCGCGGATCGACCTGGACGAGAGATAAGGTGCGTGTTGCGCAGGGGCGGCGCGGGGGGCTGGGTGCAACGCGTGGGACCGGGGTGTGTTGCGTGGGGACAACATCCGACACAGGCGGATTGGGGTGTGGGGTTGGGGGGCGTGCGCTAAGTAATTGATAGATGGTGGCTTACTGGTTTCTGGCACGGCTTGGTCTGATTGGCAGGGCGGTTGTTTGTTGGTAGGGCGAGACAACGCATTGGAGAAAGGTCGCCCCGGATGGATGAGAAGACGTTCCAACAAAAGCTCGCGGAGTTGATGGGCGAGATTTCGACCCTGCCCCGCGGCGAGCGAGAGAAGCTGGAGAAGCTGGCTGAGAAAACCAAGGAGAGGCACAGCCAGCTGAGAAAGACCGTGACAGACCTTCAGGAGTCGCTGGATTACCTGCGGTTGAGCATCAAGTACCTGATGTTCGACCTGGAGGCGACGCGCCGGGAGAACTCGTACCTGCGGAAGATGCTCGAGCAGCAGCAAGGTAACGAGGAGGAGGATGAGCCCGGGGGAGACATGATCTAGGACCCTACCCCATATGACGCCCTCTCGGAGGGGAGGGCGTTGTGTTCCCCTACCCCTTTGAAGCCGACACGGCCTTGTTCTGAGACCGTGTCGGCGTTTTTATTTGCGTTGGATTTGATACCTGGCGTGAAGGCGGTAAGGATATGCGGTTATGGGTTTGATCGACGCGAAGAGTGTGGGCGTGGTGGAGACGCGCGAGTTTCGTTTGGCTGAGCCGCTGACGCTGGCGTGCGGTCAGACGCTGGGGGATGTGCGCGTGGCGTATGAGACGTACGGGGAGCTGAACGCGGCCAAGAGCAACGCGGTGCTGATCTGTCATGCGCTGTCGGGAGATGCGCACGTGGCGGGGTATCACGAGGGGGAGGAGACGGACGAGCATGCGAAGCCGGGCTGGTGGGACCGGATGGTGGGGCCTGGCAAGCCGATCGATACGCGTCGGTATTTTGTGATCTGTTCGAACGTGCTGGGGGGATGCAAGGGGACGACGGGGCCGAGTTCGATCGATCCGGCGACGGGGCGGGCGTACGGGTTGAGCTTCCCGGTGGTGACGATCGGGGACATGGTGGAGGTGCAGCGGCGTTTGTTGGATGGGTTGGGGGTGGGGCGGCTGTTGTGTGTGTTGGGTGGGTCGATGGGTGGGATGCAGGCGATGGAGTGGGCGGTGCGTTACCCGGAGCGTGTGGCGGGCGTGGCGCCGATCGCGACGACGGCTTCGCTGGGTGCGCAGTCGCTGGCGTTTGACGCGGTGGGTCGCAACGCGATCCAGTCGGACCCGGCGTTCGAGTCGGGGCGGTATGAGGAGGAGGGGACGAACCCGTCGCGCGGGTTGGCGATCGCGCGCATGCTGGGGCACGTGACGTATCTGTCGGAGCAGGCGATGCACGAGAAGTTCGGGCGTCGGTTGCGCGAGGGCGGCGACCTGAATTACGATTTCAACAGCCAGTTCAGCGTGGAGACGTACCTGGATTACCAGGGCGACAAGTTTGTCGAGCGTTTCGATGCGAACACGTATCTGTACCTGACGCGAGCGATGGATTACTTCGACCTGGGCGAGGGCCGGGGGGGGGTGGGCGGTGCGCTGGGTGAGACGA
>JANQJT010000068.1 GCA_028281485.1 Phycisphaeraceae bacterium | reverse complement strand
CGGCGCCGTTCGGACCGGCGTACGACAACTCTGCACGCCGCAAGACCCTCGTGCAGGCGATCAAGAGCAAGAAGGTGTTGCCGCTAAGCGAGTTCATCGGCCTGCGCGCCCCGCCCAACGCCGACGGCGATCGCGAGAACGCTTACGCGCAGGCGTGGGGCCTGTTTCATTACCTCTACAACGAGCGGCCGGCCGACCTGGTCGCGTTCGCTGAGCGGTTTAAGGCCCAACCGATCACCGATGATTTCGAGAACCGGTTCCGCCGCGTCTTCATCGAGACGTTCGGCCCGATCGAACAGGTCGAGCAGGCGTACCGGAAGCACGTCTTGGCGATGTGAGTCTGTTACGCCCCTGGCAGCGCATCGTAGTACGCCGCGTCCTCATCACTGAAACAGCAGAAAATTACGCGCTGGGGCGTGTCGTTTTGTTCCAGCCATTGTTGTGTGATTTCGATGGCGATGGCGGCGGCTTCGGGCTTGGGATAGCCGTACACGCCGGTGGAGATGCAGGGAAAGGCGATGGATCGGCAGCCGTGCTCGGCGGCAAGGGCGAGGCTGTTGCGATAAGCGGCGGCGAGCAGGTCGGCTTCACCGGCGTTGCCCGAAGTGTAGACGGGGCCGACGGTATGGATGACGTGTTGCGCCGGCAGATCAAAGCCGGGCGTGATGCGGGCCTCACCGGTTGGGCAGCGTACGCCGGGTCGAACCTCGGCCACAGCCAGGCAGGCGTCGTAAAGATCGGAACCGGCGGCGCGGTGGATCGCACCGTCCACCCCACCCCCGCCGAGCATCCACTCGTTGGCGGCGTTGACGATGGCGTCGACCTCCATCGCGGTGATGTCCCCCACGCAGACGGTCAATCGATCGGTCGTTTCCATGCCGTCGAGCTCCCTGAGCGAACATTTTTATCGTGAATATCATATCACCTGTAAGTTACGCTGGGCCGGCGGGCACTTATATATACAAGCAGGAGACGAGCCCTGGCAGACGTGACAGGCCAAGCGTTGGTAGAGCGTTTTCGCCGCGGCCAGACCGAGGTGTTCGACGTGATCATCGCCCGCCACGAGCCCTATCTCAACCCCTTGTCTATCGGTTGACCGGTTGGTCGACGGACTCGGCCGACGTGGTGCAGCAGACGCTGGAAACGCAACGCGAACGCATCGCACGCGAGGTGGAAAGCGACGAGATCAGTCAATTGCACAGCCAAGTTCTCGAACGCCTCCAAGAGGACATGGCCAACCTGGAGCGGCTGCACGAAGGCGGCCGCGCCTCCGCCGACCAGGTCCGCACCAAGCGGAACGAGATCGACCGGATGCGGATCGAGATGGCGCACTATCGGCGTGAGCAGACGCAGCGGCTGGGTGGGGACACGCTGGCTGAACTGAACCGTGAGCCGATGCGCATCACCATCGATCACAAGGTGCAGCGTGCGCTGCTCGAAGAGCTGGCCGAGCGAAACAAAGCCAAGGCCAAACTGCTCAATCCCGCACTCGACGTTCAGAACCGGCACGGCGATGCCCAGCGAGAACGGCTCATGCGTCGACGTGACGCGCTGAGTTTAGAACTCGAAGCGCTCGAGCAGAAGTACCAGGAAATGCAGTTGCGTTACGGTTCGGGCAAGAAGACCGAGCCCGCGGAGGAGTAAACTCACGTCGAGGCATCGGAAGAAAAAAGATTAGGCTTCGGGCTTCGGCTCGGGGCTTGTTTCATTCGGCTCGACCTCGACCTGGGGCGTTTCGTTTTCTGCCTCGTCTTCGGCGTCGATCGCGGCCACGTCCTCGACGAACTGCTCGTCTTCGAGGATGAACTCGCCGCGAGCGCGGCGCTCCTGGCGACGGATGTAGCGCTGCTTGGCGGCATCGCTGGGCCACTCGAACGCTTCCGGATCGGACGGATCGGGCGCGACGCGCTCGGTCTTCTCAGCCTCGGCCTCGCCGGCCAGCTCACGCGCGACCTCGTCGAGATCACGCAAGAACAGCTGGATGTCACCACCCGACTCGGCTTGTTCGAACCGCACGCGGCGCTGACGGGTCAGCTCCAGCAGCGCCAGAAACAGTCCCACCATCTCGCCGTGTCGCCGACCGACGAAGACCTTCTGCAGCGTCATCGCGCCCTCGCGTTCGAGGCGATCGACCAGGTCCGCGGCGTGCAGCTCGATGGGCGTGTCGTCGGCGGAGACCTCGTGCTGGAAGTTGGCGATGCCGACCTGGTCCATCATCCGACCGAACGCCTCGACCAGGTCCCACAGGGAGATGTCGTCCATGTCCAGCTCGACGAGCTTGTCTTCGTCGTCGCTGAGGCGGACGGGCCGGCGGGCGAAACGCGCGGCGAAGTGTTCGCGGCGGTCTTCCAGTTGATAGGCGGCGTCCTTGAACCGCTTGTAGGCCAGCAGCTGCTGAATCAGCTCGTAACGCGGGTCGGTGGGGTCCTCGGCGGCGGACAGGTCCTCGTCACCCTCGGCGGCTTCGCGCGGCACGAGCAAGGCGCTCTTGATCTCCATCAGCGTCGCGGCCATGACCAGGAACTCGCCGGCCAGGTTGATGTCCAGCTTCTTGATCGCCTCGAGGTGTTTGAGGTACTGATCGGTGATCGGGGAGATGGGGATGTCACAGATGTCGATCTCGTTGCGCTGGATGAGATAGAGCAGCAGATCGAGCGGGCCGTGGTAGTTATCGAGCTGAACGCGGTATTCCTGCATCAAGACGGACTCGCTGGTGGGTGTGTGATGACGACGATTTTACAGCGGAACGCGGCTGACGGATAATCGTCTGACAAGAATATGAGTGAATCCCATCCTAAAACGACGACATCCGACGCCCTGGACCTGGCCCGGCGTGTGCTGAAAGCCGAAGCCGAGGCCGTGGCGAACGTGGCGGGCCATCTCGACGAACGCTTCGAGCGGGCGGTCGAGCTGCTGACCGGTTGCGCGGGCACGGTGATCGTGTGCGGCATCGGCAAGAGCGGGTTTGTCGCCCAGAAGATCAGCGCCACGCTGGCGTCGACGGGCACGCCCAGCCACTTCCTGCACCCGGCCGAGGCGATGCACGGCGACCTGGGCCGAATCAAGGCCGAAGACGTGGTGATCCTGCTGAGCTACAGCGGGGGCACGGAGGACGTGCTGGCGCTGGCGGCGCTGGTCAGGCAGGACGACGTGCCGGTGATCAGCATCACCAGCGGCCCGACCACCCACCTGGCGAAGATCAGCGACGTGCCGCTGGCGATCGGCGACGTGACCGAGGCCTGCAGCAACAACCTCGCGCCCACGGCCTCCACCACGGCCATGCTCGCGCTGGGCGATGCGCTGGCGCTGGCCGTCAGCGAGCGGCGCAACTTCACCGCCGACCAGTTCCACAAGCGACACCCCGGCGGCAACCTTGGCCGACAGCTGCTGTCGGTGATGGAGGCCCTGCGGTTCCGCGTGGGGGTGAACCTGCCGCTGATCGACGACACGCTGACGGTGCAAGACGTGTTGACCGAGGCGAACGCTCAGGTCGGCACCGGCGGCCCGCGCCGCGCGGGCGTCGTGCTGTTGGTCGACCGCGAAAAGAAACTGACCGGCATCCTGACCGACGGCGACCTGCGTCGCCTGCTGCTCAGCGAGGGCGAGGGCCTGCTCGACAAACCCGTTGCCGAACTGATGACACGCAACCCGCGCACGCTCGACCGGGACGCGATCGTCCGCGACGCGGTCCAGCTGATGCGCGAGTATCGGCTGGACGAGATCCCCATCGTCGATGGTGACGCCCACCCCATCGGCCTGATCGACGTGCAAGACCTGATCGCGATGAAGGTCATCGAGAGTTAACCCCGCCACGCATCGCAGGAAGACACAGACCGCATGACACCTTCTGCCAACATCCGCCTGCTATTGCTTGACGTCGACGGCGTGCTGACCGACGGCTCGATCCTCATCGACGAGACGGGCTGCGAGACCAAGCGGTTCAACGTGCGTGACGGCCTGGCGATCCGGGCGTGGATCGGCTGCGGTTACGAGGTGGGGCTGCTGACGGCGCGCAACAGCCGGGCCACGGCGCTGCGGGCTGAAGAGCTGGGCATCACGATCGTGGAGCAGGGCGCCAAGGACAAGCTGACGGCGTTTGAGAATCTCTGCACGCGGCTGAACATCGAACCCGATCAGGTGGCCTACATGGGTGACGACCTGGCGGACATCCCCGTGCTTCGGCGCGTGGGGCGTGCGATGGCGCCGGCCGACGCGTGTGAAGAGGTGCGACAGATCGCCGAACTGGTCACGCAGCGACCGGGTGGTCGCGGCGCGGTGCGCGAGGCGATCGAGACGCTGCTTAAGGCCACCGGACAATGGGACGAGGTGATCGACTCCTACGGCGGGTGAACTAAACCGACGGATCGGCGTCTAACCCGCTAGCGAAACCAACGATTTATGCTACGTACACTTGCCATTGTGACTGCCGTGCTCGCGGGCGTTCTGCTGATCGGCATCCTCGTGATCAACGCCACGCAGGAGACGGCCGACGACGACCAGCGCGTGATCGAT
Source organism: Phycisphaeraceae bacterium (assembly GCA_028281485.1). Classification (GTDB taxonomy): domain Bacteria; phylum Planctomycetota; class Phycisphaerae; order Phycisphaerales; family Zrk34; genus JANQHD01. Next base: position 263 of record JANQJT010000068.1, on the reverse strand, counting down.
CCGGGCATCGCGCCGGAGCGATTCAACCCCGATGCGCTGACCGGCTCGGGCCGGGCGCACGACATCGGCGAGATCGGCCAGAGCCAGGTCGGTTGGACACAGGTCGAAAACGAAGACGGCCAGGTCACACGCGAGTTCCGCTGGGCACAGATGACACCGCGGGAGGACTACGAGTTCGACGTGGTGCGGCCCGAGACGCTGGTGTACCTGTCACCGCAGCGCGTGGCGTACATCACCGCCGAGACCGGTCGCATCTACGCACC
>JANQJT010000115.1 GCA_028281485.1 Phycisphaeraceae bacterium | reverse complement strand
CGCCAGGAAGTCCGCGTCGCTCATCGTGCCCGCCGCGGCGTAGATGCCGCCCACGTTCACCACCGCACCGTTGTGGAACCGCACGCCCTGCGGGTTGATGAAGTACACCGTCCCGTTGGCGTTGAGCGTGCCGGCGATCTGCGTCGGCTGCAGACCGTTGATGCGGTTCAACACGCGCGACTGGGCGTTGGGCTGAACGAAGTTCACCGTCTCGCCCGCGCCGATGTTGAACTGGCTGTAGTTGATGATCGCCTGTTGGCTGGTCGTGATGTTGGTGATCGCGCCGCTCTGCTCAATCGCGGCCGTGCCGTGCACGACCTGGGCGTCCTCGGGCCCGCCCAGCGCCACGCCGGCCATCGCCGCGCAACCCATCAGGGCCATCATCACAATACCGCGTCTCGTACGTCTTTCTCTCTCTTGCGTTTTCATGTCTCTCTCCTCGCGGCTTAATACAGAACCGTGAGTTCGAAGTGGAATTGTCCTGAACCTTCGTCTACCACACCCGGCACCTCGTGCAGCGCCCAGCCCCAATCCGTGCGGATCGTGACGTTACGCTTGTATTGCAGCTCTAAACCGACACCCGCGCCCAACAGCGTCTCCGTGTCGCGGCCCGCAACGCCGGATCCGTGATTGATCAGGTGCGCACCGTCCACAAAGCCCTTGAGTATCAGGTCCCAGTCGACCGGACCATACACCTGTTGCGGCGCCACACGGAACGGCTTGCCACCGAACATCGGCGGGTCCGGGTCCAGCGGCAACGCACGCGGAAGATGGAAACGGTACTCCAGCGTGCCCGCCATCACCGTGTCACCCACCGCGATCGATTCGGGATAACCACGCACCGTGTACAGGCCGCCGGCCACCTGCTGGTAAGACGGGATCACCCGCTCACCGAACGTGTGCTGACCGTAGAACAGCGCGTAAATCTCGTGCGCCAGCGTCGAATGCTCCGGCGTGCTGGGGTCTTCCCAGGCCTTGCGATCCAGCAGCGGCTCCAGGAACACGCTCTGTCGCACGTTCCACGTCATCCGCGCCCAATCCTCGCTCACCGGCGCCCGGCCGTGATTGATCAGTTCCGCCACCGACAGATCGTTGATCGATTCCGATTGGATCTCCAGCCGCACCTCGGCGTTGAACGGACGCCAGTCCGTCAGCCCCTCAAGCTGCGCCGTCAAGTACAACAGGAGGAAGTCGTTGTTGGCGTCCACCGACCCGATCAGGGTGTCGCTGTTCTTGATGTTCTCGAAACGCAGACCGCCGCCCACGTCGAAGAACAGCTCGTCCTCCTGCCACACGTTCCAGTCCACCTCACCGCCCACGTGGAACGTCTCACCGGTGAACGTGTCACTGAACACGCCCACATCCGACGCGGTGTACTCGCTGTAGCCGGTAAACACGCGACCGCGCAGGCGGTAGTCGTCGCTCAGCGGCCGCTCGTAAGAGGCCGTGAAGATGTGCGACTCATCAAACCCCGCCGTCGCGTAATCCAGCGCGAGGATGTCATCGATGTTGGTCAGCTGATAGTGACGGTAGCCGAACTGGTGACGCCACTCGTTGGTCGCCTCCGTGCCCGTGTTCGCCAGCTTGTAATAAAGCAGCCACGGCTTGTGCTCGGTCACCAGGTAGTCCAGGCTCACGCCACCGGGCGTCGTCGAAGGCCCCACCGACACGTCAACACGCCGGCCCGGGTGACGACTCAGGAACGTCGTGTACTCCTCGATCGCCTTGCGCATCACCAGGTCGTCTCGCTCGTCGTCGCTCGCCGTCGGATCGAACGCCTGCACCGGCGAGTGGTCACGGATGCGCTGGTGCAGCTCGCTGTTCACGCGATGCTCCGGATCGATCCGCTCCTCGAACGCCAGCGTCCGAACATCCGTCACCAGCGCGATCGCCACGACGACCCGAAGCTCCGGCTCGTCCGCCAGGCGAAGGTCCTGGCCGTTCTCGCTGATCTGAGTCGGATCCGGCACGACATAAACGCCCATCAAACCCTCATCCACCATGTGGTCACGCACGGCCAGCAACACCTGCTGCAAGGCGCCAGCCGTCAGCACACGCCGCACCTCACCGTCGAAATCACCCAGACGCAGCGTCTGTGTCATCTCACCGGCGTGACCGGCCACGTAATACGCGTCGGTCACGCCCAGCGTCACCTCGACATCCGCCAGACCCTCGATCGGCGGAAGATTCGGGTGATCCACCAGGTAACGGAAACCCATCGTGGTGATCGGGTAGGTCGGCCCGCTGACCGTCTCGGGCTCCTGGCCCAGGGCCATCGAGCCGCACAGCAGCAGAACGATCAGACTCAACGCGATCGGTCCGCCTGTGCCGAGCCGTCCGTGCTCGTTTGTTCTTGATCGAATGGAATGTTGCAAATACATGTAGCGACCTCGTGTCATGGGTCCTGCGGCCCAATTGTTTCGTCGCTCTCCCCTGATCTGAGCCGGGCGATCAGCCCGTTAGTGACGCACACGCCTCCGTGAGATGAACATCATACCCGGAATCAGCAGGCCCAGAGCCGCCGGCTCCGGAACGATCTCAATCGTCAAGCCCCAGTAATCCAACGCGCCGGTCTCGAAGACCTCGCCGTCGCCGACGAACAGCTTCCACAGACCGTTGGGGTTCTCGCCATTGAACGCCGCAAGCAGACCCTCGCCCGCCGCGCCGTCGTTGTCGGGACGGTAAGCGTCGCCGCTGTGCACGCCGACGGTCTGAAGGAAGATCAACCCGTCGCCGATCATCTCGGCCGACGTGGCGTTGTCGTCTGCAAAGTCGATGCGCGCCGCCGAGTCGAACATGCCCGCCGCGCCGCCGGCCGCCGTGCCGTCATCGGCGCTGCTGCCGACACCGGGACGATTCATCAGCGTCACCATCGTGCCTTCCGGACTCATCAGCTTGATGACCAGGTCACCCACACGCGAGTGCGTGATACCCGTCGTCACGACGTGCACCTTGACGATCTGCGGATTGGGCTCGACGAACTGCACCGCCACCGAAGCGGTCGCCGCCTCGCTGCTCACGGTCACGTCGCCGGCATACCCGTCATCGGGAATGGCCAGATTCAAATCGGACCCCGCCGTCTCAAAACTGTCGATCAGCGCCGCGTCGGCACCCGATACGAACAGCGTCAGCGCGATTACACACAACCAAAGGCGATTAATAAAACACATAGCCTCTCTCTCCTGACTGTCGGTCTTCCCATCTCGCACATCATATATGCGATAGCCACAGTCAATATGCCCCACCCAGAGAAAAGGTCAAGGGATAACCCCCACTGCCACAATCGCTTAGGGTCCGATATCTCCCCGTTGCCCCGTAACCGCTGATAATAAGCGAGATAGACGCTCCGGCCACGCGATAAGCGCCGCCTACACGCGCTAAAGCCCCCTCAAGTTTTTTTCAGATTGAACGTCCGAATCACCGGATCGTGTCGGATTCGACCGTCGCGAAGTGGAACTGGCCGCCGCTGGCGGGTGTCGCAAACGCGATTTCGACCGCCGCGAACATCTGCGCCAGGCTGATCCCCTCGGTCGGCTGGAACACCGTCGCCCCCAGGCCGTCACTGGCCGCAAGCGAGACGCCCAGCGTATCCCCCGCCGCCATCACGAAGCCCGTGTCATCCGATGCGACAAGGACATCGCTGTCCGCGCCATCCATCCACTCCACAGCTTCAAGCGGCGCCGCCTCAGCCGGTTCAAGCAGCTCAGCGGTCGTCTGGCCACAGCCAGCCAACACACCGATGACCAACAGAAACGCGGGAACACACAACACGCGGCGATGACGGGGTCCAGACATCACGATCTCCTCGAACAAGGCGTTGCGCACCGCCGGCAGCGGTGCTACACCCTCCATCGACCCGTTCATAGCCGCAGTTAACTTCCCGTCCCCCGCCGCCCCAAATAATCATCCCAACCGTTACAACCCCACCCGCGCCGCCAATGAAAAACGCCGCCCCATCACGAGGCGGCGCATGATTCACTTGGATGTTCGCTCCGGTTATCGACGCCGGCGCATCAGCGCCACGCCGCCCATACCCAGCAGCATCAGACTGGCCGGCTCAGGAATCCCGCCCCCACCGCCTGGGATCGACTCCAGCCAGTTCAGCGTCAAAGCCGCCAGGTCCGTCGGGTTCACCACGCCGTCGTAGTTGAAGTCGCCGCCCTGCCACGTCTGGTCCGTGCCCAGCCAGTTCAGCGTCAAAGCCGCCAGGTCCGTCGGGTTCACGTTGCCGTCGCCGTTCGCATCGCCGCGGTAGGTCGTCATCACGCGCACGTTGTCCAGGTCCGCGTCGCCGTCCGTGCCGTTGTCGACGTACAGCACCGCCAGCGCGACTTCCTTGCCGCCCACGTCCGCCAACGCCGCAACACTGATCGACGCGTTGTCGAAGTGTCCGGTAAGACCGTCACTGGTCACGATGTTGAACGCGTTGCCGAGCGATGGAGCAAAACCACCTTCCAGCGCGACATCAATCCCGCCGCCCTTCAGGTCAGCGTTGCCCGTCACCGCGAGCAGGTCATAGTCCGTGCCGCCAACGCCGGTCGCGGACAGATCGAACTCAACCATCGAACCGCTCCGGGCCGAGAAATCACCCGCAACATTCAGCACACGCGCGTTGGCAGCGGGCTGGGAGTAATGGATGACGATCTGCGGATCGGGGTCTCCGGTCTGGATGGAGTTCAGCCACACCGCATCGATCAGGCCGTTGGCTTCACTGGCGTTGTCGTATTTCACAAACAGCCGATACGCGTTGTTGCCGAGGTTCGCCAGCACGTCCGTCATGAACGAAGCGTCGTCCACGATGATCTGCGTGCCGCCACCGACGGTATCCGGGTTAAAGCCCGACGCATCGCCGAGCAGCGTGCCGCCGTCGAAATCGCCGCCGGGCGTGGTCCACGCGACGCCCGTCGACGATTCGTTCCAGGTCGCCGTGGCCTCGTCGAAATCACCAATCAGCGGGAAGACCTCCAGCGTGGGCGTGCTGCTCTGGGCAGGCCCCCACCCGAAACCCACGGTGAAGATCATCTCGGTACCGGTGACCGTCGCCCCAACGGGGATGTTCGCGCCGGTCAGATCAAACTCGAGCGCGGCACGCGACAGCCCCTCGTTGTTGGTCAGGCCGACGGAGACGCGCTGGCCGTTCCAGTTGATCGTCGGCGCGCCCTCGCGGATAGAGATGTCCTGCGACACGTTGACCGTGGTCGAACCGTTGGTCGCGCCGCCAATCGGCGAGATGTTGATCACCGCGTTGTTGTTCGCTTCGAGATCGCCACCGATCGTGCCGTTGCCGTCGAGGTTGCCCTCCACCTGCACGTCCCCATAGCCCACCACGTCGTCAACCAGTGCCGACGAGGCGTTACCGATAAACACCGGCGCCAGCCGCGACGCGTTGCGCTTGGCCACGTAGTCGCTGTACATCTGGTCACGCAGCGCCACGACCGTCGGGTTCGTGCTCGTCGCCAGGTCGGTCGTCTCGTTGGGATCGGTGTTCAGATCGAACAGCGAGTGGATGGTCGGGCTGCTGGCGTTGCGACTGACCAGCAGCTTCCAGCCGTCGACGATGTACACGTTGCCCCGCGGGTTGCCCTGCCCGGAGATGTGCTCGGCGATCAGGTGATCGCGGATCGGATCGCTGTCGTCGCGCTCACCGGCCAACACGGGCATCAGGTTGTGGCTGCCCTGGCCCTGGTCGATCAGCGACTGACCGGTCAGACCCGCCAGCGTGCCCATCAGGTCCATGTTCGACACCTGCTGGTCGCGCACCGCGCCTGCCTCGATCACGCCGTTGTGCTGCACGATGAACGGCACGCGGTGGCCGCCCTCGTAGATCGAGCCCTTGCTGTCACGCAGGCCCCCCGTCGAGTCGTGCTGGTACACGTTCCACTCGTCCTGGTCGAAGCCGTAGCCCGGCCCGATGCCGCCGTTGTCCGACGTGTAGATGATCATCGTGTTGTCGATCAGCTTGCTGCCCGGGTTGCGCGGGTCGTCGGTCGTCTCCAGGTAACTGATCAGCACGCCCACCTCGGCGTCCGACACGCTCACCATCTGCA
>JANQJT010000028.1 GCA_028281485.1 Phycisphaeraceae bacterium | reverse complement strand
CGGGGGGTGGCAGGAACGATAGAGACAAAAAAAGAGGGCGCCCGATTGGGCGCCCCTTTTATTCGCTCCATTGGCCTGTGAGTTTTTCGAAGGTGGATCGTCTCGGTTTCGGAGCGGACGATCCTGGCGACGGTTCCCGACCGGTTCGGGTCGTCGCGCAGACCTTCGACTCTTAGCGGCGTCTGGTCTTCTTTGCGGCCTTGCGCTTTGCGGTCTTCTTCTTCGCAACCTTGCGCTTGGCGGTCTTTCTCTTGGCGGTCTTCTTCTTTGCTGCTTTGCGCTTGGCGACTTTCTTCTTCGCCTTCTTCTTGGCGGTCTTCTTCTTGGCTACCTTGCGCTTGGCGACTTTCTTCTTCGCCTTCTTCTTGGTTGCCTTCTTCTTGGCTACCTTGCGCTTGGCGGTCTTCTTCTTCGCCTTCTTCTTGGTGGCCTTCTTCTTGGCTACCTTGCGCTTTGCGACTTTCCTCTTGGCAGTCTTCTTCTTGGCTGCCTTCTTCTTGGTTGCCTTCTTGCGTACGACTTTCTTCTTGGCGGCCTTCTTCTTCGTGGCGCGCTTACGGGTCGCCTTCTTCTTAGCCATGGCTTGTGTCTCCTTTCACAAGGCCGGTTCGGAGCGTTGTGAACCTAATTTAACGTTGGTTAAAATTCGGTGTCAATAAAAAACTTCGTTAGTTGCGGTTGATATCGGGTGCATGAAGGCGTGTTCTTTACACAATTCGCGTTGTTGACGGTGGTTTGGACGGCAGATCGAGTGTTGTTTGAGCGCGTTTGGGTTTGTGTGTGCGCTGCGCGCGGGGGTGTGTGATGGGCGTGAAAGCGTTGTTTTTGTTTTGTAAACGGGGTTTGCGGTGTGCGAGGGGGTTGCGTTGGCAGGTTGGAAGGGGCGACATACAATCTTCGACCCACACACCCGAAACCAGTGAGAGTTTTTTACGATGAATGATGCGATACAGGGTCCGATGGTGGTGATTGTCCGTGATGGTTGGGGCGTGAACCCGAACGGCGAGCACGATTCTTTCAATGCGGTGAAGCTGGCGTCGACGCCTCGTTGCGACGGTTTGTTGGCGAAGTACCCGTGGAGTTTGATTGATACGTCGGGCGAAGAGGTGGGTCTGCCCGCTGGGACGATGGGCAACAGCGAGGTGGGGCACCAGAACATCGGCGCGGGTCGCGTGGTGTACCAGGATTCTGTTCGGATCACGCGATCGATCCGTGATGAGACGTTCTTTACGAACGCGGCGCTGACCGATGGGGTGCGCAGCGCGAAGGAGCGCGGGGGCACGGTGCACTTGATGGGGCTGACGAGTGACGTGGGCGTGCATGCGCTGCTGGGGCATCTGTATGGTTGCCTGGAGCTGTGCAAGCGCGAGGGAATGGAGCGGGTGGTGATCCACTGCTTTACGGATGGTCGCGACTCTGGGCCTTTCACGGGCAAGGGTTTTATTGAACGGGTTGAGGCGCGGTGTGACGAGCTGGGTGTGGGGCGCGTGGTGAGTATCATCGGGCGTTACTTTGCGATGGATCGTGACAACCGCTGGGAGCGTGTGCGTCTGGCTTATGACCTGCTGACGGGTCGTGGCGAGGCGGCGGCGAACTACGCGACGGCGAGCGAGGCGATGCAGGCGTATTACGATCATCCGACGAACGACAGCCAGCAGGGCGATGAGTTTGTGACGGCGCGAACGGTGGGTGGTGATGCGAGCGAGACGCGGATCAAGGACGGGGATTCGGTGATCTTCTTTAATTTCCGTGGTGATCGTCCGCGTGAGATGACGCGTGCGTTTATGCAGCCGGACTTTTACGGGAACGTGAAGCCCTCGCCTGACAGTGGGGAGAAGGGGTTTGATCGGGGTGATCAACTGGATGTGAAGTACGTTTGCATGACGGCGTACGAGGCGGCGTTCGCGAGTTTCCCGAACGTGTCGGTGGCGTACGAGAAGCCGGCGAAGATGGTGGACATCGCGGGCGAGTACCTGTCGAAGAAGGGGCTGAAGCAGTTCCGTTGTGCGGAGACGGAGAAGTTTCCGCACGTGACGTTCTTCTTCAACGATTACCGTGACGATCCGTTTGCGGGTGAGGATCGGAAGATGGCGCAGAGCCCGCAGGTGGCGACGTACGATCTTCAGCCTGAGATGAGCGCGGGGGAGATTCGGGATTACGTGCTGGAGGCGCTGGAGGGAGATTACGCGTTGATCTTTGTGAACTTCGCGAACGGTGACATGGTGGGGCACACGGGCAAGCTGGACGCTGCGGTGAAGGCTGTGGAGACGGTGGACGCGTGTGTGGGGGCGATCGTGGACAAGACGCTGGAGAAGGGCGGGCGGTTGATTGTGACGGCGGACCACGGCAACAGCGAGCAGATGTTTGATCCGGAGACGGGCGCGGCGCACACGGCGCACACGACGTACCCTGTGGAGTGCATCGTGGTGGACGAGCGTTATGTCGGGCGGTCGCTGGCGGACGGGGGGTGTCTGGCGGATGTGATGCCGACGGCGTTTGCGTTGATGGGGTTGGATAAGCCTGAGGCGATGTCGGGTCGGAGCCTGGTGGGGTGACGGGGTGTAGCGAAGCGGGAGGGATGATAGACTGATGGGCGTACCAGGAGACTGTGTGATGAGTCAGGAAATCGAGTCGTTGGCGGTTGGGTCGCGTGTGCGTGTGACGCAGCAGATCCCTCAGCGCGACGGCGACTGCTGGGTGACGGAGACGGAGGGCGTGGTGGAGTCTTTCGAGCAGAAGAAGACGGGCTCGTGGTACGCGCATGCGAAGGACGATCGGCTTTGGCTGGACCGTTTGACGGTTCGGCTGGATGACGGGGAGGTTGTGGTGATTAACCTGGACCGTTACAGCAAGGTGGAGCTGGTCTAGTCCGTTGAGATATCTGTCGCGATGAGCGACGTCGCGATAGCAGGGTCAGGGGCGCAGATGGGATGAGCGGTCGAAGCGATTCGGCCGCTTTGTCTTTTGGGGGTTAGTTGACGGGGAACTGGTTGAGGGGTGTGACTTGTGTGACGGTGTCGTTGGGGATGCGGAGTGTGTCGTGTTTTTTGAAGACGCCCCACTTGGCGGCCTGGTTGATGTATTGGTCGGTGGTCTGGTCGTTTTCGCCGTCGGTGTGCTGGTCGGCGTCGTGGAGGATGACGTGGGTGGGTCCGGCTTCGTGGCATCGGCCGACGTAGACGGTGGGTGTGTTGGTTTGTACGACAACGGTGATGCCGTGGAGGGGGCCTAAATGATCGTGGAAGGTTCCCATGGTGTGTGTTGGGGGTTAGTTGTTGGCGAGGTCGTCGAAGCAGGCGGTGATGTCGGCGGCGATTTCTTCCGGGCCGCGTCCTTCGATGCGGTGGCGGGGGATGTAGTGTGTGGGTTGGCCGTCTTTGAGGAGGACGATGGAGGGTGAGGAGGGGGGGAGTTGGGGTGTGCGTGCGCGTGCGGCTTCGGTGGCGTCGGTGTCCTGGCCGGCGAAGACGGAGGCGACGTGCTGGGGCTTGTTTTCGGCTTGGAGCGCGAGTGCGACGGAGGGTCGTGCTGCGCCGGCGGCGCATCCGCAGACAGAGTTGAAGACGAGCATGGCGGTGCCGGGGTTTTCGAAGAAGGAGTCGACGTCCTGAGCGGTGCGTAGCTCGGCGACGCTGAGGTCGATGAGTTCCTGGCGCATGGGCTGAACCATGAGGTCGGGGTAGGGCATTTTGGTGCTCCGTGTGGGTTTTTGGCCGGTTAAGCGGCAGCCGGCGGTCTTGGTCGGGAGATGGTAGTGGGGGGCGGGAGGGAAATCCAGTTTGTGGCGGGATATGGGTGAGGCGTGCGTGTGCGCGCGGAGGTATTGGGGGGCGGGGTGAGAGGGATGACAAGCGTGGTGCGGCACGTGGATTTCGAGGTGGGGGATTGGGGCGAGTTTTCGTCTGGGCCGACGGTTCGTTTGAGCTATCGGAACGCGGTGATGGGGATGGGGCCTGTCGGATACTGGCGGCTGGGTGAGACGAGCGGGAGCGTGGCGGGTGATGAGACGGGCAATCATGATGGGGTGTACGGTTCGGGCGTGATGCTCGGGCAGTCGGGGGCGCTTGCGTGGGACGGCGATGGGGCGGTGCGTTCGGACGGTTCGGTGGGGACGACGGTGTTGTCGACGTCGAGCGCGTTCGAGATGGCGTCGTTTACGGTGGTGTTCTGGGCGTGGGCGGATGTGATCAAGGACCGGATCGTGGTGCTGAAGGCGAACGGTGTGACGGCGTTTAATCCGACGGCGGGTTGGACGGTGCGAACGGATTCGCCGAGCGATACGGTGTTCATGAACGTTCGGACGAGTGGGGGGCTGTTGATTGGGACGGCGGCGCCGATCGTAACGGGGCGGTGGTACGCGTTTGCGTTTGAGATGGATGGGCCGGTGAGCAGGCTGCGGACGTACGCGGACGGTGAGCTGATTGGTGAGTCGGAGAAGAGCGGGGGGATTGCGTATGCGGGTGTGGGGGATCTGTGGATGATGCCACAGCCTTTTGATTTTGAGGGAGCGATGGATGAGCTAGCGGTCTTCGATCGTGCGTTGAGTGGCGACGAGGTGAGGGCGTTGTATCGATTGGGGGTGGGGCGATGAGCGTGGTGTTGAGTCAGGGTGCGGGCTTTGAGGATCGGCCTGTTGGTGGTGGGGTGACTTGCGTGGC
>JANQJT010000025.1 GCA_028281485.1 Phycisphaeraceae bacterium | reverse complement strand
CTGACGCGGGTGGACATGGCCCCGAGGATTTTTTCGACGAAGGGCTGGTCCGGGTCCATGGCGTTGACGCGGACGTAGAGCTTGTTGAGGCGGTTGAGGGCGAGGGCGCGTTCGAGTGCGGGGTTGACGAAGAAGCTGACGGCCTTGCGGGCGGCGCCGCGTTGGGGCCGATTGAGTCGGAATGGGGTTTCTTTTGTGTGTGAACGGGTCATGGCGTCGCGCTCGGAAGTGTGCCGGAGGTATCTTAAAGGTTTGTCGCTATTAGATGTGCAAGAATCGGTGCGAAAATGGTTAATTCAATCCTAACGAGGGTTGCCCAGTGTGAATGGCTGGTGGTGGAGGGGGCGGAAAAGTGGGCTGAGGGGGTTAAAACCGGGGTGTATGAAATGTTAAAAGGCGAGATTGGTACTAGCCAGCGGTTTGTGTGGGGGATTACAATACTGCCTTAACTTTTGCCCCCCCACGGATTGCAATGGATGGCAACCGTACGAAGTCCGATTGGAATGCGACGACGCGGCGGCGAACCGGGTGCCGGCAGGCGCCTGCGGATCGCGAGCCGTCGGCATAAAGAAAGCCCACTATGAGCACGAACCCGCGTTTTACCCAGGTCACGGGGCGGGAAATCTTTACCGGTAGCGAGCTGCTTCTCAAGGGCGCCCTTGAGACGGAGGGTGGTGTGCACCTGCTGACGGGGTATCCGGGCAGCCCGATCGCGGGGTTCTTCGACGCGTTTGGCGCGTGTGAGGGGCTGCTGCGTGAGCGGGGGATCGTGGCCCGTGTGGCGAACAACGAGGCGCTGAGCGTGGCGATGGTGAACGGCGCCCAGATGGCTGAGGCGCGGTGCGTGACGGCGTTCAAGTCGGTGGGCGTGCACGTGGCGTCGGATGCCTTGGCGCTCGGTGTGTTGGCGGGGACGAAGGGCGGGGGCGGGGCGCTGATCGTTTGTGGGGACGACCCGTGGTCGGACTCGACGCAGGCGCCGGTGGACAGCCGATTTATGGCCGAGCACCTGCGGATGCCGATGGTCGAGCCTTCGTGTCCGCAGGAGGTGAAGGACTGGGTGGACCTGTCTTTCAAGCTGGGCAAGGCGGGGCAGATTTACATCGGTTACATGATGACGACGGCGCTGGCCGACGGCGGCGGGACGGTGGAGGTGAGGCCGAACCATTACCCGACGATGAACGCGCATCAGCAGGCGATGCTGAGCTACGAGAAGGACGTGGAGCCGAACCTGGATCAGTTCGTGCTGCTGCCGCCGCGGAGCTGGGTGCGTGAGCTGGGGATGGAGCGGCGTCACGCGGCGGTGATGGCGGAGGCGCGTCGCCTGGGGGTGAACCGGATTTACAACAAGCCGCAGCGCGGCGAGCGCGTGTCGATGGGGTTCGTGGCGTCGGGCATGGCGTACAGCTACCTGGTGCAGGCGCTGGGTGAGCTGGGGCTGGCCGACAAGCTGCCGATTCTGAAGATCGGTTTGAGCTATCCGCTGGACGAACAGATCGTGACGGAGTTCGCGGAGAACTGCGGGCAGGTGGTGGTGATCGAGGAGCGGCGGAGCTTCGTGGAGCGTCAGGTGCAGTCGATCCTGACGCCGCTGCGACAGAAGGCGCTGTTGAACTGCGAGGTGTGGGGCAAGCAGTTCCCGCGTGAACTGCCGGGGATCCCGGCGACGCGTGGGTTGCATCCTTCGTTGCTGATCGAGCGATTGGTGCCGCTGATCAAGCAGCACCCGACGCTGCCGATCGAGATGACCAACGGGCGTTTGTCCGGTGAGCTGGAGCTGGTGGAGCAGACCAAGCGCGCGGTGGTGGAGTTGCCGGATCGCACGCCGACGTTCTGTCCGGGCTGTCCGCACCGGGATTCGTCGAACGTGTTGTTGGAGTTGCGCAAGGACTTGCTGGACGCGGATTACATGCGTCGGATGCACAAGAGCCCGCCGGTGGACCTGGTGTGTCACGGTGACACGGGTTGTTACACGATGCTGATGTTCGAGCCGAACAAGCCGCTGATGCACAACTACAGCGGGATGGGGCTGGGCGGCGCGACGGGCGCGGGCGCGGACCCGTTCATTGTCAACAAGCAGCTGGTGTTTATGGGGGACGGGACGTTTTATCACTCGGGTCAGGTGGCGATCAGCAACTCGATCGCGCAGGGGCAGGACATCACGTACATCATCCTGGAGAACCAGACGACGGCGATGACGGGGCATCAGCCGAACGCGGGTAATGATGTGAACATGGTGGGTGAGGCGCAGGTGCCGCAGGACATCGAGCGGATCGTGAAGGGGCTGGTGCCGCGTGAGCTGAAGAGCGACGTGCGCATCGTTCGGATCGATCCGGAAGACCGCAGCGGTTACCGGAAGATGATCGAGAAGACGGTGCTGGCGGACGGCGTGAAGGTGGTGATCGCGGACAAGGAGTGCGGGATCACGTATCACCGTCGCCAGCGGCGTGAGGCGAGCCGGGTGGTGAAGGAGACGGGTTACCTGCCGAAGCAGACGCTGATGAACGTCGCGGAGGAGGTGTGCGAGTTTTGCCTGGAGTGTACGAACATGACGGGGTGCCCGGGGCTGAAGATCGTGAACACGGACTACGGGCCGAAGATTCAGACGGACATGAGCTGGTGTGTGGACGACGGTGCTTGTGCGCGGATCGGTGCGTGTCCGTCGTTTGAGCGTGTGACGATCACGCGTCGTCAGCCGGCCCGCAGCGGCGACGAGTACGTGGACCTGCGGAACATCCCCGAGCCGACCAAGCCGGTTCACGCCGACCAGGACGAGTGGCGTTGTTACATGGCGGGTGTGGGGGGGATGGGGATCGGTTTGGCGACGAGCATCCTGGTCGCGGCCGGTCAGGAGATGGGCTACCACGTGCAGTTCTTCGACAAGAAGGGGCTGGCGATTCGCAACGGCGGGGTGTGCAGTCAGCTGGTCTACAGCCGGGCGGACAACACGGGGCGGACGACGCCGGTGATCCCTTGCGGCAAGGCGGACCTGATCCTGGGTGTGGACCTGCTGGAGGCGACGCGTGCGATCGATCCGAAGCACCCGTTCCGCGTCGCGTCGCACGAACGCACGGCGGCGGTGGTGAACACGGCCAAGACGCCGACGATCCTGTCGCTGATGGGGCAGGACGACTTCGACCCGATGGACCTGGAGGCGACGCTGCGGACGTACTCGCACCCGGATCGCTACTTCGGGTTTAACGTGGGCGACCTGTGCGAGCGTGTGCTGGATAACAAGCTGTACGCGAACATCATGATGCTGGGCATGGCATACCAGCTGGGCTACGTGCCGTTGAAGCTGGAGGCGCTGGAGACGGCGATCCGGCGGTTGATCCGCAAGGAGCTGGAGCGGAACCTGCGTGCGTTCAACATCGGGCGCATGATCGTGGTGAAGCCGGAGCTGTTTGTGGTGGAGAGCCGGCAGGACTTTGAGAGTTCGCGTCAGGCGTTCCGTCGCAAGACCAACACGCTGCGTTTGCAGTACCGCGGGAAGCGCGGCAAGAGCGTCGCGCGGCAGTTCCGCGTGTTGATGAAGCAGATGTTCCGCGCGACCAGGGGTCGCAGCGTGGACGACGGGCTGATGCGCGACGTGATCATCCGTTCGTACGACTGTGTGATCTGGGGCGGGATCGAGTACGCCAAGCGTTATTGCAATCGTGTGCTGGAGACGTTCAAGCGGGACACGGACGAGCGGGACTACGCGCTGACGCGTGCGGTGGTGTGGAACCTGGCGAAGGTGATGCTGATCAAGGACGAGCCTTACGTGGCGGCGATGCTGACGAGCCCGGAGAAGTACAAGCGGGACCAGCGTCGTTACAAGGTGAACCCGGCGCGCGGTGACAAGATCACGTACGTGCACGAGAATCGGCCGGAGTTTGTGGTGTTCGGTCGGCGGATCAGCTTCAAGTGGCGTTCGCGCGATTGGCAGCTGCGGCTGATGCGTCGGGCAAGGTTTATGCGCGACCTGCTGCCGGGGTGGCACAAGCGGGAGCAGGTGTTCCGCGACTGGTTCGAGTCGGTGGTGGATCGGATCGACTGGCGGACGGCGGCGGAGTACGACAAGTGGGAGCGGATCTGCCGGACGCCGGACATGGTGACGGGTTACCGCGAGGTGCGTTATCCGAAGATGGAGGCGGCGCGGGCGACGGCCGAGGCGCTGCTGACGGACAGTCACGACGAGTCGCCGGACGCCGGGCCGAAGATCACGGTGTCGCTGTCGAACCAGATCCTTCAGTCACGCGAGCACTCGTAAATCACATCCATCAGTTTTTGGGCAGGCCCACTTCGGCGACGGGGACGAAGGGGTCTTGTGATGCGCCGGTGACGGTGGGTTTGAGGTGGGTTTGGGATTCGGGCAGGGCGCTGGAGGTGTGGGGCAGGGGGGCGGAGGCGGCGAGCTTCTGGAGGTGTTCGGGCCAGTCGCCCTCGTCGAGTCGGGGTGTGAAGCCGGCGTCGAGGATCATGCGGAGTGTTGCGGCGGCGTCGTCGCCCTCGGTGAGCAGGTAGCCGGCCATGAACAGGCTGTTGGCGGGCCAGAGGGCGAGCGGTTGAAGGGAGCGCAGGTGCAGTTCGCGGCCGGCGGCGATGCGCACTTCGGCAGACGGGTTGACCAGGCGTACCATCGACAGGACGCGCAAGACGAGTTGGGGGTTGAGCGGTGCGCCGTTGCACTTGACGTCGGTGATGGGGTTGCCGTCGATGGGCAGGAGGAAGTTGACGGGGATGGATTCGGCGCGGAGGTCGCGGAGGGTGTAGGCGACGTCGAGGATGTCATCGAAGGATTCGCCCATGCCGACGATCATGCCGGAGCAGACGCCCAGGCCTGCGGCGCGAGCGGCGGCGAGGGTCTGCTTGCGGTCGGCGTAGGTGTGGGTGGAGCAGATCTCGGGGTAATGAGATTCAGAGGTGTTGAGGTTGTGGTTGAGTCGGTCGAGGCCGGCGTCCTTGAGGCGGTCGGCTTTTTCGCGGTCGAGCAGTCCGGCTGAGAGGCAGGTGCGCAGGCCCATGGCCTTGATGCGTGAGATGGCTTGGGACATGTGGTCGATGTCGGCGTCGGAGGGGCCGCGG
>JANQJT010000320.1 GCA_028281485.1 Phycisphaeraceae bacterium | reverse complement strand
GGGGAGTAGGGGACGGGGGCGTGCAAGACGAACTCGAGTTCACCCGCGGCTTCGGCCAGGCGGTACTTCTGGTAGACCACGGCGGTAGGAGTGCTGACCGTCAACGCGGTGGTGGTGCCGACGACTGCGGCAACCGCGAGGAGTATGAAGAGCTTGGTGTGGACCTTTATACGCCGCACGAGCAGCAGCACGACGAACGCGAGGAAGAGTGCCAAGAGCGTGATGTCGGTGGCGTTGAGGTGTTGGAGGAGCGGGCTGGACCATTGGCCGGCCTGTTTGATGAGGAGGGGGTGGGAGTTGGCGATGAAGGGGGCGAAGACGGCCAGGAGCATGAGCACGGCGATCCAGATCGCGCCGATGCGTGCGCCGATGCGGGCGAGCGTGTCGCCGAGCACCTGGCGGAGGATGGACTTGGGCGGCGCGGGCTCGGCGGCTGGGGACGGGTCGGCGTTGGGTGTGGTGGTGATGCTACTCATAGGACACCCTCGGATCGGCGACGGCGTAGAGGATGTCGGCCAGCAGGTAGGCGATCATGGCGAGCACGCCGCCGAGGACGGTGATGGCCATGACCATCTCCTGGTCCTGGAACTTGACGGCTTCGACGAAGAGCTTGCCCATGCCGTCGATGGAGAAGATGGTCTCGACGATGACCGAGCCGGCGAGCATGCCGGGGATGATGCTGACGACCACGGTGATCAGCGGTAGCAGGGAGTTTCGGAAGGTGTGGACCCACAGCACGTCGCGGTCGGCCACGCCCTTGGCGCGTGCGGTGCGGACGAAGTCGCTGCGGAGGTTTTCCAGCACGGCGGATCGGCTGAGCTTGCTGAGGAAGGCGAAGCCGGCGTAGGTCATGCAGGCGACGGGCAGGACGAAGTGCCAGAGCGTGTCCAGCAGCCAGCCGCGCTCGAAGCCGCTCTCGCCGAAGCGGGGGAGGAAGGGCATGGTGTCGGCGTTGAGGTCGTGCAGGCCGCCGGTGGGGAACCAGTAGAAGTATTGCTTGTTGGCGAGGAAGCCGATGAGCAGGACGCCGGCCCAGATCGAGGGGATGGACCACAGGGCCAGCAGGACCGAGCCGGAGCCGACGTCGTACAGGCCGCCCTGGTGTCGGGCGGCGTAGATGCCGGAGATGATCGAGAGGGTGTAGATGATGGGGATGGAGATGAGGTTGAGCGTGATGGTGATGGGCAGGGAGTCGGCGATGAGGTTCTTGATGGGTTGGTTCTTGCGGATGGACTGGCCGAAGTCGGGGCTTTTCAGCGTGGGTTTGGTGAAGAAGATGCGGAGTTCGCCGTCGATGTCGTTGTACATCTGGACGACGACGGTCTCCTGGGCGCGGTCGGGATCGGTGGCGAGTTGCTCGCGTGCCTTGGTGAGTTCTTCCCATCGGCCGATGGCCAGGTCGCCCATGTCTTCGTCGAGGGGTTGGTCGATGTCGACCTGTTTGACGCCGACGGCGTCGAGCAGCGAGACGGCTTCGAGGGGTGCGCCGCGGAAGGCGTCGATAAACTGCGCGGTGCCCTCGGTGGGGCTGGTGTCGAGGTAGCGGGCGAGTGAGAGCGAGGCGAGCTCGGCGTAGTAGCGGGCGCGTTCGGTCTTGAACACGCCGGCGTCGTCGAGCTGGAGTCGGACTTCGGTGATTTCTTCTTCGGTGAAGTCGGTGTCCTGGTTGGTTTTGAAGCCGAGCGGGCTGATGCGGTTGAGCCAGCGCCCGTACTGCACGAGCATGGGGGCTTCGAGTCCGTAGCGCTTGTTGAGGTAGCGTCGGAAGGCGGCGCGTTCGGAGGGTTTCATCGAGCCGTCGGAGTCGATGAGCATGTCGGCGACGTCGCCCGGCGCGGCCTGCATGATGAAGAACACGAGCATCGACATCCCGATCAGGGTGGGAAACATCAGTAGGATGCGTCGGATGATGTAGGCGATCATGTCGGCGGCCCGGGTGGGTTAGTCGGTGGGTGCTTGGTATTCAGCGGGGATGTACCACTCGAGCGGCACGGACCAGGTGCTGACGTAGTTGATGCCGAAGCCGGGGAAGGGCTTGATGTTGTGGAGCTTCTTGTCGGTCCACAGTCGTACCATGGGGGAGACCATGAAGGTGTAGGGCTGGTCTTCGTGGAGGATGCGGTGGCACTCCTGCCAGATCTTCATGCGTTCGTCGCGGTCGAGCGTGATGTGGGCGCGGTCGATGAGGGCGTCGAGTTTGGGGTTGCGGTAGTTGTTGCGGTTGTCGCCGCGGTTGTCGATGTTCTTGGAGTGGAACATCTGTTCGATGTCGCCCTCGGTGCTGCCGCCGCCCCACCCGGAGTAGGCGGCCTCGTAGTTGCGGTTGCGCAGGTCTTCGAGCAGCAGGCCGTACTCGCGCGGGCGGAGTTTGAACTCGATGCCTGCGGTGGCGAGGTTGTCCTTGAAAAACAGCACGCATTTTTCCACGAAGTCGCTGCCGGCGACGTATTTCAATTCGATGACCCAGGGCTCGCCGTCGGGCGTGTGGAGGACGCCCTTCTCGTCGCGGGTGAAGCCGAGCGACTCGAGCTGCGCGATGGCGCGGTCGGGATCGTAGGGCCAGGGTTTGATAGACGGATCGGTTTGGCCGCTGCCGTCGCGGAAGGGGCCTGAGACAACCGTAGCCATGCCGAAGTAGATTTGTTCGACCAGGCCTTCCCTGTCGATGAGCATGGTCAGGGCTTGCCTGACGCGTTTGTCGGCGAAGATCGTGGACTTGTCTTCGTCGACATCGAACTGGTTCCAATCGATGTACCAGTAGGGGGCGCGGAGGTGTGTGTAGACGAGGTGGTTGGTGTTTTCGAGTCTCTCGCGGACCTCGGGGCTCTGCTCGTCGGGGTTTGCGAGCATTTTCTTGAGCGTGACGTGCTGCTCGGGTGTGGGCAGGAAGAAGTCGACCTCGCCGTTGAGGAAGGCGACGAGTCGGACGGGGTCCTTGTCGATGACGCGCCAGATGATTCGGTCGAGTGCGGGGGGCTTGCCCCAGTAGCGCTCGTTGCGGACCAGCTCGATGGTCTTGTCGCCGGGCGAGTACTTCATCGGGTCGATCATGCGGTAGGGGCCGGTGCCGACGATGAGGGCGCGGTTCTCGCGGATCTCCTGCTTGCTGAGCTTCTCGAAGAAGTGCATGGGCAGGACGTGGACCTCCATGGCGCGCATGAAGTTTTCGTAGTGGATCTTCTCGAAGGTGAAGCGGATCTTGTGTTGGTCGAGTTTCTCGATGGACCGGATGGGCGCGTAGTAGGCGCGGGTCTGGCCGTCGGTGATCTCCGGGTCCTTCTTGAGCTTCCAGGTGTAGATCACGTCGTCGGCGTCCATGGGTTCGCCGTCGGAGAAGACGACATCGGTGCGCAGGTCGACATCGAGCGACAGCTCGTCTTCGGACCACCGCCACCCGGTCGACAGGTTGGGGACCATCTCGAGCGTTTCGATGTCCCACTCGGCGAGGTTTTCCAGCACCTTGGAGTACACGATGCGCGATGCGGTCGAATGGCTGGTGAAATAATTTAACTTGGGCGGCGACGCGCTGAAGGCCTCGATCATCTGGCCGCCCTCGGCGTAGTCGGGCATTTGCGTGACGTGCCAGCGCCTTCTCTGGATGGTGTTTTCGTAGGGGTTGCCGGAGGCGGGGGTGTTGTTGTTCTGAGCCACGGCCAGGCCGCCCTCGCGGATCAGTCGGCGCAGGGCGGTGACGTCCTTGGTCTGCTGATCGATCTTGTTGTCGATGTTGTTCAGCCGGCTCCACTGTCGGTCGTCCTGGATGAACTTGACCGCCAGCATGACGATGAGGGTGATCAGCAACGCGACCACGAGGAGGTCTTTGAGTCCGAATCGGTTTTCCATTTTGCGAGTCACTCCTGGCCGGCGTTTAGGCCTTGCGGGTGCGCGGGTCGAAGCGGTCGCGCAGGCCGTCGCCGAGGAAGTTGAGTGCCAACAGGGTAACGCCCAGCAGCGTGCAGGGCCAGACGAGCAGCCACCAGTGTCCCTTGACGGGGTTCAGTTCGGACAGTCCGTTGCTGGCGAGGTTGCCCCAGCTGGGCAGCGGGTCTTTGACGCCGATGCCGAGGAAGGAGAGGAAGGATTCCTGGAGGATGGCCTGTGGGACGGTGAGGGTGGTGTAGACGATGATGGGGCCGATGAGGTTGGGCAGGATATGTCGGAGGAGGATGCGTCGCGTGGG
>JANQJT010000302.1 GCA_028281485.1 Phycisphaeraceae bacterium | reverse complement strand
ACCACGCGGGCTTGGCCAAGGGTAAGACGCCCCGCGCCCCGATCCACTGACACCGTAGCCCGTGTTTTGTGACACCCCCGCCAGCGCGTACAATCAGGTTTTTCACGCGTGAGCCGGACCGAACCATGGATATCGAAATCTCCAACCGCATGCACCGCCTGCCCCCTTACATGCTGGGCAAGCTCAAGCAGATGACCTACGACAAGCGCAAGGCCGGTTGTGATGTCATCGATCTGAACATGGGCAACCCCAACGACCCCACGCCGCCCGCCATTGTCGAGAAGCTGCAGGACGCCTCAGCCGACCTGCGCAACCAGCGCTACAGCGCATCCAAGGGCGTCTACAACCTCCGCCGCGAGGTCGCTCGCAAGTACAAGCGGCTGTGGGACGTCGATCTCGACCCCGAGTCGGAAGTCATCGCCACGATCGGCTCCAAGGAGGGCTTCAGCCACCTCATGCTCGCGCTGCTCAGCCCCGGCGACACGGCCGTGGTCACCAACCCCGCCTTCCAGATCCACACCTACGCCGTGGTCCTCGCCGGCGGCAACGTCGTCCACATCCCCCTCGGCAACGACGACGCCTTCCTCGAATCGATCGAGAACATTCTCGAACACGTCACCCCCACGCCCAAGGTGATGATCCTCAACTACCCCAACAACCCGACCACCATCTGTGTGGACCTGGCGTTCTGGGAGAAGGTCGTCGCCATCGCCAAGAAGCACAACGTCATCGTCATCAGCGACTTCGCCTACGGCGAGACCTGCTTCGACGACTACAAGGCCCCCAGCTTCATGCAGGCCGACGGCGCCAAGGACGTCGGCGTCGAGTTCACCACCATGAGCAAGGCCTACAACATGGCCGGCTGGCGCATCGGCTACTGCGTGGGCAACCGCGAGATGATCGGCGCACTGGCCACCATCAAGGGCTACTACGACTACGGCATCTTCCAGGCCATCCAGATCGCCTCCATCATCGCCATGCGCGAGCACGACGAGGAGGTCGCCAAGCAGGCGATGATCTACCAGAAGCGGCGCGACGTGATGGTCGAGTGCTGCCGCAAGATCGGCTGGACCGTTGACGCGCCCCAGGCCACGATGTTCACCTGGGCCAAGGTGAAGGACGAACACCTGGCGGCCTACAACGGCTCGACCGTCGATCTCTGCCTCGACATGGTCGAGCGCGCCGAGGTCGCCATGTGCCCCGGCGGGGCGTTCGGCGACAACGGCGAGGGCTACGTCCGCATCGCCATGGTCGAAAACGAGCAGCGCATCCGACAGGCCTTCCGCCAGCTTGACCGTGTGCTCAACAAGGGCTACGCCCACGCCACCGACAAAGCCGCGACCGGCGCCTGACCGCTACGTGGTATAATGTGGGCGTCACATCTTTTACTCTTTTTCAGTACGGGAAAGGCGCTCAACATGACCAACCACGTCTACAAGAAAATCGAGATCGTCGGCTCGTCCAAGACGAGCATCGAGGAAGCGGTGAACAACGCGGTGGCCAAGGCCGCCGAGTCCATCCATAACATGCGCTGGCTGGAAGTTGTCGAGACACGCGGCCACATCGAGAACGGCAAGATCGATCACTGGCAGGTCGTCGTGAAGATCGGTTTCACACTGGATTGATCGGGTAGGGCGGGTTTAGGAGCGTCAGCGACGAACCCGCCAACGAGCCGCGACCGTGAGGGAGCGGTCTGCGTATGCCGATCAATCGGCGGGTTCGCTGCGCTTAACCCGCCCTACGGAACTAAACTTGATAGTGCTTGAGATATTAGTAATCAGCTGAGTTTTTCAATATTGCTAGATAATTCTGGAACTCTTGGATAGTTTTAATTTGGTCCAGTCTGAAAATCTCATCACATTCTTGGCATGACATCAATAACCACTCGGTCATCCCTATCAAATGATCAAACGCGTTGTCGTAGCTAGTCGATCGCTTAACTTTTTCTATTTTTCCGTCTGTTACAGTCATTCTGTCTTCAACAACTCGCAAATCCATGTGTGACAATTTACTCAAATGACGATATGTGGTTTTGTAAAAGTCACTCATTCCAGCCCGTTGATAAATATCAAAGTCACTTAATTTCTTATTGCCACGTAATTTTTCTTCTCTCTTCTTGAATTCGGACAAGCGAGGGTCGTCTTCATCGCATAGTTCTATGCAGCTAGAGACCAACTTGTGCTGCTCATACATTGCGCCGGATGCAAGCTCGACGAGGGAGCCGTTATTTACACGGCAGAACTTTATTCTGGCTGTTGCAGATAGAAGGGATCTAAGCAGAATTGCAGATGCGCTTTGCCTACCCATAACAACTAATTCACGAATTGATTGAGAAAGCTCGATTGAGTGGTCAAAATACGAACAGACGACACACTCACTGTCTCCGGCGTTTTCAAGATCAATCAGATTAAGGATTTGTTCTGCGAGTCTGAGTGTATTGTCTGCGAGTACCAATGAATTCCGGAATGGGTGTTCGGCAATATCTTGGTTAGAGTTCATGCAGGTAAGTATATCTTTAGCTTGAAATCACCGGCTCTTTTTCTTGCGGTCCTTCTTCTTGCGCTTCGAGCGGGCCTTCTGCTTGTACTGGCCGCCGGCCATGCCGCTCATGCCCGCCTTGCCCATCTCCTTCATCGCCCGCATCTTCTGCAGGCCCGACATGCTGGACATCTGTTTGGTCATCGAGCTGACCATATCGAAGCTCTTGACGAGCTGGCTGACGTCTTGGGCCTGCGAGCCCGAGCCCTTGGCGATGCGCCGACGGCGCGACTGGTTCAGCAGGTCCACGTCCCCGCGCTCGTCGGGCGTCATTGACTGGATGATCGCCTCGGTCTGGTTGAGCTGGGCGTCGTCGAGGTCGAGGTCCTTGAGCTGCGAACCCACGCCCGGCAGCATGCCCAGCAGCGACTTCATCGAACCCATCTTCCGCACCCGGCGCAGCTGATCGAGGAAGTCGTCCATCGTCATCTTGCCCGCGGCCATCTTCTCCTGCATCCGCGCCGCTTCCTCTTCGCTGATCTGCTCCTGGGCCTTCTCCACCAGCGAGACCACGTCGCCCATGCCGAGGATGCGGCTGGCCATGCGCTCGGGGTGAAACTCCTCCAGGCCGTCGAGCTTCTCGCCGGTGCCGACGAACTTGAGCGGCTTGCCGGTGACGGATTTGACGCTCAGCGCCGCGCCGCCGCGGGTGTCCGAGTCGGTCTTGGAGAGGATCACGCCGTCGAGCTCGAGCTCGTCGTTGAAGGCCTTGGCGCTGTTGACCGCATCTTGGCCGGTCATCGCGTCGATGACGAGGTAGATCTCGTGGGGGTTCAGCGCCTTGTTGATCTGGCGCAGCTCGTCCATGAGGTCGTCGTTGATGTGCAGCCGGCCCGCGGTGTCGAGGATCAGCACATCGGCCTTGTCTGCCTTGGCCTGCTTGAGCGCGCTCTTGCAGACATCGACCGCGACGCCGACCGCCTTGCCGTACTCCGCGCATTTGTCCGGCTCGCCATAAAAGCTCACGCTGCCGGCGCCTTCGACCTCGGCTTCGACCTGCTCGGACAACACCTGCAGTTGCGTCACCGCGG
>JANQJT010000300.1 GCA_028281485.1 Phycisphaeraceae bacterium | reverse complement strand
GGCGTGCCGTTCAACATCGCCAACTACGCGCTGCTGACGATGATGGTGGCGCAGGTGACGGGGCTGGCGCCGGGCGACTTCGTCCACACGTTCGGCGATGCGCACCTGTACACCAATCACCTGCCCCAGGCGCGGGAGCAGCTGAAGCGCAAGCCTCGCCCCCTGCCGACGATGAAGCTGAACCCGGTGGTGAAGAACCTGCTGGATTTCCGCTTCGATGACTTCAAGCTGATCGGTTACGAGCCGCACCCGCACATCAAGGCCGAGGTGGCGGTGTGACGGAGGGCGCAACTAAAAAGGCTTCGCTGATCGTGGCGGTGTCGCGCAACGGCGTGATCGGTCGCGACAACGATTTGCCGTGGGACTTGCCGGACGACATGAAGTGGTTCATGAGTCAGACGATGGGCCACGCGATCATCATGGGGCGGGGCAACTGGGAAGCGATGCGCTGCAGGCCGCTACCGGGTCGGCGAAACATCGTGACTACACGCAAGACCGATTACACCGCAAACGGCGCAGACGTCGTGCAAACCCTGGACGAGGCGATGGCGCTAGTGGTTGATGACGACGAGCCGTTCGTCATCGGCGGCGGTGAGATCTATCGGCTCGCGCTGGAAGCGGACATCATCGACACGATGTACATCACGCGGGTCGACGCGGAGGTGGAAGGCGACACGACGTTTCCTTCCTACGACGCGTCGCGATGGCAGACGATCGCGTCGGTCGAACACCCGGCCGATTCCCGCCACGCCCACGGTTTTACCATCTTGACACTGCGGCGCGTCGGGGTGGGCTAAATCGGCCGCGACCGCGTTTGGGCGCTGTAAATCCCTTTGGATAATGATTTTTTAGCTTGGTCCGATAGGACCATGTTGTAAAATATCGCCAGAGAGAGACATATCCCCGCCCATACTGCGCATTGGAAGAGGGCTGGGAGAGAGGGAGAGTACATGGTCTGCCTGGGCACTTATCGCGTGCCTGCGTTTATGACTGTGGCGTGGCTGTGTGTGTGGCTTACCGCGGCGACGTTGTACGCAGGCGAAACAACCCCATCCGAACTGCTGCCCGAAGACCGGGCAAGCGTTCATCTTATGGATCGCGTGGTCGATGCCGCCTCGCCCGGCTGGGCGCGGTTGCTGCTGCGCCTCGATGGCGATGCGTCGGGTGATCGCGTCACACTCGATCGCCTGCGCGACGGTGTTACGACTGCGAAGGCGGCATTGCAACGGTGGCTGGCGAACCCCGAAGACGGTGTGCTGTCTCGAGCGTTCGCGATCGCGTTGGCGATCCAGTTGCAGGACGGCTGGCTCGACCCGGCCGACAAGGCCCAGCCGCAGTTCGTCGAGGACGTGACGCTGTTTGATCCCAACGACGCGTGGGCGCTGGATACGCCGCAGATCCTGCGGGAGGACCTGACGTTCGGCCTGGACGGGACGCGTGAGCTGCCGCCGGACTTGCTGCCGGATCTGGACGCGTCGTTCTACAGCGACGGCGTGGTGTCGCCCGTACCCGAGCCGAGCAGCGGCATGGTGCTGCTGGTGGGTGCGGCGGGCCTGGCGAGACGCCAGAGACGCGTTTAAACGCGGGCGGAGCCAACCGGCTTAGCGGGCGCCGATTTGGAAAGTTTTTTCTTGCCTTGAATTGGGTGAGATGGGTAATCTGGAGTCTGACAACTGGATACAAACGGTGTGTACCGTTTCTTAAAGAGAGAGCCATGCCGGGTCACTGAGAGAG
The DNA here is from genome assembly GCA_028281485.1 of Phycisphaeraceae bacterium. Lineage (GTDB taxonomy): Bacteria > Planctomycetota > Phycisphaerae > Phycisphaerales > Zrk34 > JANQHD01. Next base: position 15,229 of record JANQJT010000300.1, on the reverse strand, counting down.
AGCGTGGCTCTCTATCCTTTTGGTCCTGGTGAGATCAGAGAGACCCAAAGGGGACCCGAAAGATAACGCCCGCTAACCCGGCAGCGGGTTTTTTCTTGCGCCGATCGTGTGACGCGGATCAGTTGGACAGGCCGGTCGTCAACTCCGTGACGAACGCGGCGACGTGCTCGGCGATGGCCCGGGGGGATCGGTCCGCCGCTTCACCGATCTGTCTGACCAGTGCGGAGCCGACGATGGCGGCGTCGGCGTGTTCGACCACGGCCGCGACGTGCTGGGGCTTGCCGATGCCAAAGCCCACCGCGATCGGCAGATCGGTCACGCCGCGGATCGTTCGCACACGCTCCGCCAAGCCCTCCGGCACCGATTCGCTCTCACCGGTGATGCCCGTGCGCGCCACCGCGTAGACGAAACCCGTGCAGGCGCGCGCGATCTGCTCAGCCCGGTCGGGCGGGCTCGTCGGTGCGATCAACAGCGCGTTGGTCATGCCCGCTTCGGTCACCGCGGCCTTCACCGCGTCGGCTTCCTCCAACGGTAGATCGGGAAAGATGAACCCGTCGAAGCCCGCGTCCTTCGCGTCGGAGATGAATGATTCGATGCCCATGCGGTAGACGATCGAATAGCTGACCATCGCGACCAGGCCCATCGATAATTCATCGCGAACAGCTCTGACGCAATCAAATACGCCGCCGGGTGTACACCCGGCGTTGAGCGACTCGGTCATGGAGGCCTGGATGACCGGACCGTCGGCGACGGGATCGCTGAAGGGTATGCCGATCTCACAGATGCTGGCACCGGCTCGATCGAGCGCCAGGAGTATCTCGCCGGTTGTTTCGAGCGAAGGGTAGCCCGCGGTGACAAAAGGCATCAGCGCGCGTCGATTGGCCGCCCGCAGATCTGTAAATATCTGCTCGATGCGATTCATGGCCGCAGGGTAGCGACGGTCCACTCAGCCCGCAACGCGGCAGGTGACGCAGCCAACGGACTACGGTAGATCGTTCATTGACAGATCGGGCGGTGCGGGGTTTTCAGGTGGCGGGCTGAAAACCGTCACATCCACTGATCGCACTGACGCGCAGGTGGTCGAGCTTGTGGTCGCTGTGACCACAGCTATCGACATACTGCTCAGGCGCTGAGCGGCTGGTGCGGATCTGTACGAGCTGCGGTTCCTGCGGGTGAGCTTCACCAAAGTGAGCGCACAAACCACACTGTCCTTCTGTGAGATTGATCATGACAGACCTCCCTATTGAGTGAAAGGTTCCACACTATGATCGCATTCACTCGGCGAACGAAACCAGTGAAAAAACAGAATTTCGCTAATTGAGAACGCAGCGCACAATCAATCGCATTTTCGATTATTCACCCGTGCGTTGTTCGAGCTGTGCGGCGTCCTCGACGCCGAGGCGGCGGAAGATCTCGGCCGTGGCGGTGGACTTGTTGAGGGTGTAGAAGTGGATGCCCTTGACGCCGTGATCGATGAGTTTGTAGCACTGCTGGGCGGCCCACTCGATGCCCACGCGGCGAATCTCCTCGTCGTTCTCACCGCACCGGAGGATGCGCTTGAGCAGCTTGCTGGGGTAGCGTGCGCCGGCGGCGAGGTCCGGTAGGCGCTTGAACATCGCGTGTGACGTGATCGGCATGATGCCCGCGATGATGGGCACGTCGATGCCCACCACCTCGCAACGCTCGACGAAGTCGTAGAAGTCGCCGTTGTTGAAGAACAGCTGGGTGACGATGTAATCGGCGCCGGCGTCGACCTTGGCCTTGAGGTGATCCAGTTCGAGCATGCGGTTGGGCGTGGCGGGATGGCCCTCAGGGAACCCGGCCACACCGATGCCGAAGCCGCGCGGGTCGGCGTGCACACCGCTGTCGTTGAACCGCTTGATGAAACGGACAAGGTCCGCGGCGTGACGGAACGCGTCGGCCGACCGGTCGTAATCGCCCCGCTCACGCGGCGGATCACCGCCCAGCGCCAGGATGTTCGCCACGCCCTCCTCGGCGTAACGCTGGAGGATCAGTCGGATCTCGTCTTCGTCGTGACACACGCAGGTCAGGTGCGGGATGGGCGAGAGGTCAGACTCCCGTCGAATGCGCACGACCAGGTCGTGGGTCTGCTCGCGCGTCGTGCCGCCGGCCCCGTAGGTGACCGAGACGAACGAGGGCTTGAGCGGCTCGAGCTCCTGGATGGTGCGGAACAGCGCGTCCCAGCCGGCGTCGGTCTTGGGGGGGTAGAACTCGAAGCTGAAGGTCGCCCGGTGCTTGGCAAAGAGGTCGGTGACGTGCATTCCAATTCATCCTTTCATCCGCATGAACGGATGATATGCGGCGGCTCCCGATCGGGCAAGCGATTCGACACCGGGTGATTGTACCGCCAAGCCCCTCGCTCAGCGGCGCCTTCTCAGCACCGCCGCCCCACCCAACAGCAGCAACACCCCGCCGACCGGCTCGGGGATGTTCAGCTCCGTCACCCGCACGGCCCACTGGTCTTCGCTGAGTGCGTAGGTCTGGAAGGTCCAGAACCGAGAAGGATCGATCGGATCGACCACGGTCGCCGAGTAATCGCCCCAGCGGTTGCGACCCTTGGAGTCGATCCGCTCGTAACCCGCTTCACCCTGCCGCAGCAGCTTGATGTCACCAAACGTGGTCAGACCCGCCCCGTCGGTCGCGCCCACGATCGCGTAGGCGCCGGCAAACGTGTTCGGCCCCGTGCCCGAGAAACCGATCACGACATCACCCGCATCGTTCACAGCGATTGAGGGATAGAGCAGGTCCAGTTCGCTGTCGCCGATGATGCCGTCCTGCAGCGTCGCGCGCGTCACGGCATCGATCTCGAACCACTGCGCCCCGACGTTACCGGTGACCGGGTCCTGCACGGAGTGCACGCCCCAGTAGGAACCGTTCTGGAGGATGACACTCGTGCCGAGTCGATCGTCATTGGCGTGCAGCGGCACGAAGCCTGTCGGTTGCGTTCCGCTGGGCGGGTTGGTGTAGCTGGTGACGGGGATGTTCAAGGGGAAGCCGGTGGTGGGCGTAGCGGAGGCGGGATTATTGATTGCGGAGTGCTGAATGACGTTGCCGAAGGTGGACAGGTCGAGCGTGGCGGAGAACGTGGAGACCGGGCCGGTCACGTTGTCCAGGTCGACCATGGGCTGGACCTGGCGGATGAGGGACAGGCCGTTGCCGTTGAGCAGGTGAAACGTGGGAGAAGGGGAAGCGGCGAGCAGGTCCGCTTTTGAGACGGTGATCACGGCGTTGCCTGCGCCACCGGTGTTGCCGGGCTGGAGCAACATCTTGGCGGCGACGACGACGGCTTCACCGTTGTAGCCGATCTGCGGGAAGTCGGCCCAGCGCGTGTCGCTGGTATCGGAATCGATCTTGTAACCCGTCCACCCGTCCAGCGGGTTGGCGGATTGCGAGACGGCGAAGAGGAAGTTGTTGTTGGCGTGCTTGTTGTCTACGGCGGTGGCGTACCAGCGCTGAGCGAACGGGTCGTAGAGGACGCGCGGGTCAAAGGTGAAGTCGCCATCGAAACCCGATCCGGACGCGTTCCAGAAATCGTTGAGCGATGAGCCGAGCAGCGCGGCGCCGGTGGACTTGTCATAGACGCGGTAGCTGCCGTTGATCAGTTCGACGATGTGATCCGGGCCGACGGCTCCCATCGTGTCGGGTGGAATGAAATCGGATTGCACGCCGAACGTCGCGCCGGTGAAGTTCAGCCCGATCCCCGCGGACTGCGCTGCACCACGCTGCGCGGTCAGACAGACCGCCAGCACACAACCAATCGCCATCCATCTCAGGCCAATCATCTCGACTCGCTTCCGGTTGCCTTTTCGCTGGATCGACACCGTTCCAAAGCTACCCCACCCCCGCGGCAAGGCAAGGCAAAAACGCTGTAAACCCCTGCAAACTCTCGCCCGATAACGCCTAACCGTCACAGACGAACGCTGACATCCCGCCCGGTTTGACATACGATGCGGTCCGCGGAAAGCCGCCCTATCACGCGAGGCACAGCCATGACCACACCCGGATCGAGTTCGTACAAGGCACTGGTGCTGACCCTCATCGGCGACGACAAGCCCGGCCTGGTCGAGTCGGTCGCGGCGGTCGTCGCCGAGCACGACGGCAACTGGATCGAGAGCCGCATGACCAAGCTGGCGGGCAAGTTCGCCGGCGTGCTGCGCGTAAACGTCGCGGGCGATTCACTGGAGGCGATGACGCAGGCACTTGAGCAATTGAGCGAACAGGACCTGCACATCTCAATCGAAACATCGGGCGAGAGTGCGCCGCCCGCCACGCGAATGGTGACGATGGAACTGCTGGGTCACGATCGACCCGGCATCGTGCGCGAGGTGGCGCACGCGCTGGCAAGCCGCGGCATCAACGTGCTCGACCTATCGACCGAAGTCGCCAGCGCCGCGATGTCCGGCGAGGAGATGTTCCGGGCCCACGCGGACCTCGACGTGCCCGAGTCGACCGACCTGGACGAGTTGCACGCGACGCTCGATCGCATCGCGAACGAGTTGGACGTAGACATCACGCTGCACACGAGCTGACCGATCATGAAGATCACACGCCTGGAACTGATGCACGTTCGGCCGCGCTGGGTGTTCTTGAAGGTGCACACCGACACGGACATCGTGGGCCTGGGTGAGCCATCGCTCGAGGGACGGGCGCAGACCGTCGCCCGGGCCGTGCGCGAGCTGGAGCCGATGTTGATCGGCCAGGACCCGCGTCGCATCGAACACCTGTGGCAGCGCATGTACCGCCAGACGTTTTACCGCGGCGGGCCCGTGCTCAGCTCGGCGATCTCGGGTGTGGAGCACGCGCTGTGGGACATCCTCGGAAAATCGCTCGGCGTGCCCGTGCATCAGCTGCTCGGCGGGCGTGTGCGCGACCGGATCCGCATGTACGGCTGGATCAAGGGTGGACAGACGGGTGACTACATCAATAACTTCATCCATCACGTCGAACAGAAACAGTTCACCGCGTACAAGTTCAGCCCCGTCGAGGCGTGTCGCATGTTGGAGACGCCAGCCGAGATGGACAAGGCGGTGCAGATGATGGCGCGTATCCGCGAGTCGGCCGGGCCGGAGATCGACATCGCGATCGATATGCACGGGCGTACGACACCGGCGCTTTCACGCCGATTGGCGCAGAAGCTGGAGCCTTACGACCCGCTGTTCATGGAAGAGCCGGTGTTGCCCGGTGATACCGCGGCGTTGAAGGAGCTGTCGCGTGTCACTTCAATCCCGCTGGCGACCGGTGAGCGGTTGTACACGCGGTGGGACTTTCAGGACGTGATCCAGCAGCGGGCGGTCGCGGTGGTGCAGCCGGACCTTTCGCACGCCGGCGGCATCGCGGAGGTGCGCCGGATCGCGGCGATGGCGGAGTCGCGCAACATCGCGCTGGCGCCGCACTGTCCGCTGGGGCCGATCGCGCTAGCCGCCTGCCTGCAGGTCGACGCGACGACGCCGAACTTCCTCTGTCAGGAACACGTCACGCTCGGCAAGGGATACCTGACTCAACCGTTCGTCGTTGAAGACGGCTACATCCCCGTGCCAACCGGCCCGGGACTGGGCATCGCGTTGGATGACGATGCGCTGCAAGACAAGGTGTTTGCTGGCGACTGGCAGACGCCCACATTCGAGTTGCCCGATGGATCGATCACGGAGTGGTGACTGAATCCCGTTTGTGTTCCGGGTATCGGATTGCATGTGCGCAAAGAAAAAGCGGTTGAAGGCAAGTACGCCAAACAACCGCCCTAGGAGGATCGATTTTACGTGTGCATTGCAAGCCACGTGCCGTGGTCGAACAGACAAACGACTGCCCTTGGTCCTCGCGATTGAGATCACTCAGCGAGTCATCCGACCCGGCTTATCGCAATGTCACTGATGGACAATGCGATTGTGCGGTGCGATTTGCACACCCTTAATAAGGGTTCCAACAGACGTCGGTATTACTGCAAGAAAACACAGTTTTTTGCCGGGCATTGTTTGAATCACAAATCCGTTCCGTGATCCCGCCCTAAAATCGCGTAAGCTATTGGTCGAACAAAGGGTTGTGTCGGAATCAATGAAGATACAATCGCAATTAAAAACCCCGCCGATGGGCGGGGTGATGGTACATGTTGCAAATGCGCATTGTGTATTGCGCATTTAGTAACGGTAGTGCTCGGGCTTGTAGGGGCCATCGACGGGCACGCCGATGTAGTCGGCCTGCTCCTGGCTGAGTCGTGTGAGCTTCACGCCGAGCTTGTCGAGGTGCAGCCTGGCCACTTCCTCGTCCAGCTTCTTGGGCAGCACGTAGACCTTCTTGCCGTACTGGCTGTTGTTGGTGGCCAGCTCGATCTGGGCGATGGTCTGGTTGGTGAAGCTGTTGGACATGACAAAGCTCGGGTGTCCGGTCGCGCAGCCGAGGTTGAGCAGGCGTCCCTCGGCCAGCACGAGCAGGCTCTTGCCGTCGGCGAAGCGCCACTCGTCGTACTGGGGCTTGACGTTGATCTTTTCGATGCCGGGGATCTGCGCCAGGCCGGCCATGTCGATCTCGTTGTCGAAGTGACCGATGTTGCCGATGATCGCCTTGTCCTTCATGCGCTTCATGTGGTCGGCGGTGATGATGTCCTTGTTGCCGGTCGTGGTGACGAAGATGTCGGCGGTGTTGACCACGTCCTCGAGCGGGAGCACCTGGTAGCCCTCCATCGCGGCCTGCAGTGCGCAGATCGGATCGATCTCGGTCACGATCACGCGGCAGCCCTGTCCCTTGAGCGCCTGGCAGCAACCCTTGCCGACATCGCCGTAGCCACAGACCACGGCGACCTTGCCCGAGAGCATGACGTCGGTGGCGCGGTTCAGGCCGTCGATGAGCGAGTGACGGCAGCCGTAGAGGTTGTCGAACTTGCTCTTGGTGACCGAGTCGTTGACGTTGATGGCGGGGAACAGCAGCGAGCCATCGCGCTCCATCTCGTAAAGACGGTGCACACCGGTGGTGGTCTCTTCGCTGACGCCCTGGATGGCGGGCGCGATCTTCTGCCAGACGCCGGGGTTTTCGTCGGCGATGATGCGGAGCGTGTCGAGGATGACGCCCCACTCTTCGGGCTCACAGGACGGATCGAACGCGGGGATCTGACCGGCGTTTTCGTATTCCAGGCCCTTGTGGATCAGCAGCGTGGCGTCGCCACCGTCGTCGACGATCAGGTCCGGGCCCGAGCCGTCGGGCCAGATGACCGCCTCCTTCGTGCACCACCAGTACTCGGGCAGGGTCTCGCCCTTCCAGGCGAACACGGGCGTGCCGCTGGGCGCGTCGATCGTGCCGGAACGACCCACCACGACCGCGGCGGCGGCGGAGTCCTGCGTGGAGAAGATGTTGCAGGACACCCAGCGCACATCGGCGCCGAGGTCGACGAGCGTCTCGATCAGCACGGCGGTCTGCACGGTCATGTGCAGCGATCCCATGATCTTCTTGCCGGCCAGCGGCTTGTCGGCGCCGTACTTTTCACGCGTGGCCATCAGGCCGGGCATCTCGTGTTCGGCCAGCTCGATCTCCTTGCGACCGAGACGGACGAGTTCCTCGGCTTCGGTGCGGTTGCCCTCGGCCAGCAGGTCGAAGGCGCGCACCTTGAAGGGCAGGCGGCCGGTTTGGGGGTCGGTGGTGAGTGTGGTCATGTCGGGCTCCAATCGGAAGGGGCTTGTTGTTTGTGGTGTCTATTTGGTTTTGTGAGCGACGGCGGCGAACAGCGCCGGGCCCTTGGATTCTGTATCGGTCGGCAGGGGATGGAACGTGGCGAGTTTCAATCCCACGGCGGCAAGCCAGTCGCGGAGCTGGGTCTCGCTGATGCCCAGCCACTGGTGGCCCATGGTCTGTTGGTACTCGCGGTGGTCGTGGGGGAGCATGTCGACCATCAGCAGGCGGCCGCTGGGCTTGAGCACACGCGCGGCCTCGGTCAGTGCGGTAGAGGGATCGGCCAGGTGGTGCAAGACGAGCACGCAGGTCGCGGCGTGCAGTTGTTTATCTTCGATGGGCAGCGACTCGATCGAGCCACGCTTGATGGAAGCGTTGTCCAGCGAACTCAACCGCTTGCGTGCGGCCTTGAGCATCGCGGCGGAACTGTCGACGGCGATCACTTGATCAACAAACGGCGCGATCGTCTCGGTCATCTGTCCGGTTCCGCAGCCCAGGTCGCCGACGACCCAGGTCGGATCGAGCAGGCCCGCGACGGCGGCCAGGTCGAAACGATTGCCGAACAACTCGTCACGCATGGCGTCCCACTGTCCCGCGGCGGTCTGGAAAAACGCCTCGCTCTTGGAACGCCGATCCGTCAACACCTTGTTGAGTCGCAGGTCGTCGCGCTGCGCGGCGCGGGAGTCGTGTATCTGCTCGCGCACCAACAGCCAGAGCTTGCGCGCCTCGGTGTCGAGCTCGTCGAGAATGAGCCGGTAGAGCGTGGCGGTGCCTTCACGCCGACTGACGACCCAGTCCTGGCCGGCCAACTGCTTGAGGTGGCGACTGGCTGTGCTCTGCGGCAGTTGAAGCACACGACAGAGCTCGGCGACGGTCAGCTCGTGGCCCTCCAACAATCGCAACATCCGCGCACGCACCGGGTCGGTGAGCACGGCCATCTGGGCCAGCAGCGCGGGTTGGGAAGTAGAGGTCGCCATTGCATCCATCCGTTTATGCGGATATTCGGATGAATTGTAAGCCCAATCGCCCCCAAGTCAAGCGAATCGGCCCGATACGTCGTTTTAGGGGCTTTAAGGGGGTATCGGGCGATCCCGATACCCCACCAAGCGTCCTCTGGTCTCCGTAGCAATGTCCGCCTGTCCCGCGGCCTGGGCCGGGTCCAGCGCGGTTTGAGCCGAAGCGACTGCCCGATCGTGATGCCCCGTCGAAGACAAGTTTTGATTCCTAGAATGACTCTCTCCCGTCTCTCTCACGGGCTATGTCAGTAAACCGCACGAACTTGCAGGGATCAGGTTCGATCTCACCAAAGGAGCGGAATCCTGCCGCTGACGTTAATATTCAAGCGGCCCGATTGGCCAGGAGGCCCCTTTGTCCGCTGGAAACGCCCCGTCTCAGATCGATGTCCGCAGCGCCGAATCGATGATCGACCTGTTCGATTCCGTGGCCCAGCAGATTCTTGACGATCCCCGCCGGACCGGCTCGGTGATCGACCTGCCCGCTGAGGGCCGGGTGCTGATCGCCGGCGACTTGCACGATCACCAGATCAACTTCCAGAAGACTCTGAAGCTGGCGAACCTCGACGGCAACGGCGTGGACTACCTGATCGTGCAGGAGATGGTCCATTCCGATCGCCTGGTCAATCACCTGGACCTGAGCTACCGCATCCTGGCGGAGGTCGCCGACCTGACACGCCGGTACGGCGGGCGGGTGATTCAGCTGATGAGCAACCACGAGCTGTCGCAGGTGATGGGTGAGAACATCGCCAAGCACAGCGGCAGCTGTACCGAGGCGTTCGATCTCGGTCTGGACTTTGTGTTCGGTGACGACGCCGAAGCGGTGCGCGAGTCGATCGCGCGGTACGTCAAGGCGCTGCCGTTGGCGGTGCGCGGTGGTAACGGCGTGTTCATGGCACACTCGATCCCCTACCCGCGCCGGCGTGAACGCTTCGACAAGACGGTGATCGATCGCGTGCCCACGCATGAAGACCTCAAGGGCCCCGGCGGCAGCGCGCACCTGCTGGTGTGGGGCAGGAACCTGACGCAGGACTGGGCGGACGAGCTGTCGGAGGCGTGGGGGGTGGAGCAGTTCGTGCTGGGGCACCAGGCGGCGGACATGGGGTACGAGACGTACGGGGACACGATGCTCGTGCTGGAGTCGGATCACCAGCACGGAGCGGTGGTGTTGTTCGATCTGGCCAAGCGTTACACGCGGGCGGAACTGATCGAACAGATCTACCCGCTGGCCGCGGTGCTGCTGGAGCAATAGTCGCGGAGATCAGATCGTCACGTCGGCCCAGCGGGGATTGACCAACTGTTCAAAGTCGGCGAAGGTCATGCGGACCGCGTCGGTGTGCGTGCCGGCGTTGAAGGTGATCAGCGCGTCCTCGGCCAGCTCGGGGCTGACGGAGACGTCCATCCCGTAGAGGTTGCCGAACGGCGGCTCGGCGCCGGGCTCGCAGTCGGGGAACAGCTCGCCGAACTCTTCTTCGAACGCCAATGAGACGTGCTCGCCGAGCATGTCGATCGCGCGCGACAGGTCGACACGCCGATGGGCGGGGATGACAAACATCGCGTGTCGGCCGTCGATGCGCACGATGACGGTCTTGGCGAACGCCGCGCCGGGGGTGTGGGTGTCTGCCGCGGTCCGTTGGGCGGTGTAGTCCGTAGCGTGGTGCAACACCTGGTACGGCACGCCCTCGTGATCGAGCAGGTCCAACACACGGTTGGCTAGCAGAGACATGAGACGGCTCCTTTGGCTGGGCACCGGGCGCGCACAACCTCACGCGGGCCGATCGGCGCGGTGCGGGTACGAAGATGTGTGTGTGGTCGCCACTGTCGCCTCCCTGGGTAAAGGAGGTGCCGCGGCGGTTCGGCCGCAGCCGAACGGAAACGACGGGAACCGATGTACTTCCTGTTTCATTGTACGCTCGCCCGATCACGGGGCGTACAAGAATCCACCGAATCGACGCGATCGCGTGGTCGCACGGATCACAAGCGTGTTTTGCTTGACGAAAACCCGTGCCGCAGATACCACGATAGGTGCGGAACGACAGCAGACCGCGTGATGGATACACCCACAGGACAGGATCAGGCCGATGGCAGAGCAGCAACGACCGGCGTGGGACGATTACTTTCTGGCACTGGCGGAGCTGGTGAGCCGGCGCTCACCCGACCCGAGCACGAAGCACGGCTGCGTGCTGGTCGACAGCGACAGGCGCGTGATCAGCACCGGTTACAACGGACCGGTGTCGGGTGTGCCCAACGAGATCGTCCCGCTGACGCGGCCGGAGAAGTACGACTGGCTGATCCACGCGGAGGACAACGCGGTGTCGTTTGCGCGTTGCGACCTGCGCGGCGCGACGGCTTACGTGACGGGGCCTCCGTGTGCGCCGTGCTTTCGGCGACTGCTGCAGGTGGGCATCACGCGCATCGTTTATGCGGATCGTCAGTCGGCGTGCATCAACGACGCGGAGCGTGAGGCGTGTCGAATGATGGCTGAGAGCCTGGGCGTGCGGGTCGAAGAACACGCCCCGCCGACGGCGCACCTGTAGGCAGACCGGCCGGAGACGCTGGCATCACGACACCGGCGGTTGTTCGCGATTCAATGATCAATTCGACACGGGTGCATCACCGCAACTGAAGTGGCGGATCAGGCCGATGTGTGAGTTCACCTTGAAGTGCTTGTAGATGCGTTTGATGTGGTCGTTGGCGGTGTGGGGTGAGATGTTCAACGCCTCACCGATCTCGAGTCGGCTGTATCCCTGGAGCAGGAAATCCAGCACGACGCGTTGGCGCGGCGTCATCTCGGATACGCGACAGTCATGGGTCTGGGGCACAATCGCGTGATGCATCCAATCGACGTTGCTCATGACCAGGTGGACGAGTTCGCGTTCGCGTTCGGTGAAGGGCTCGGCGTCTGTGACACGCAGGAAAACCGTCGCGCTGACCGCGATCGAATTGCAGGGCTGGCATGAATAGACGAAGTCGTCCAGGCCGCGTTCGATACGGAGGCGTTTGACGGTGGGGTGCGGGTACCAGTCGTCATCGTCGACAAGCTGCCGGCGTGTGAATGTGAAGTGATCGCCCTTCTGGACCTCACGCCAGATCGCTTCGCACTCGGGCGACTGGTCGTCGTGCGGCAGGAGGGATTGTTCAATCAATCCCGCGATCTGCGAATCGTTCAGCCCCCCGTGCATGTGGTTGACCGATGATGGACGCGGATCGCCGTTGGCCCGTACCGCGACGCGCCATTCCCACCCGTCGGCCGCGATCAGCTTCGCCAGCGCATTCATCAGACACCGACGCTGCGCCCCCATGGTCTCATCCATCCCAGCGATATTGCTGATAATTCGCACAATGGATTCGACATCCGGATATAGCATCGATCCTGCGAGACCCCCACCATGGCCGTCAACGTTCAACGAAAACACTCCACCAGAAAGCAATGCGGTCCCTAGACATTTATTTCTCAATCCTAACCGAGGGGCACAAAAATTCGCGATCACTAAATATGGGTAAATTTTTGTAACGGCTATTCTGCGCAAGATTTAATCAATCAAAACAAAATGATGACTCATGCAGAGGCGCGGTGTCTCCTGCGCGACTAGCTCAAGGCAGCGTAAAAACGTCGATGCCTTTCCATGGAGCACGGATCGAGGCAAGAAGAGCACTCGTATTGCTATAAGGCTCGCAAACAGATCGGGTGGGCCGATTCGGTTCGGCTTGAGGGGGGATGATCCTGAGAAATGACAAGGCCCCTTACGGGGCCAGGATCGAATGGGCGGAGGAGGATTCGAACCTCCGAAGGCGTACGCCAGCAGATTTACAGTCTGCCCCCTTTGGCCACTTGGGTATCCGCCCTGGGGGAAGCCCGGCATTGTAGTGAAGGATCGCCGGCGATCAAACCCGGTCCGAGGCGGGCTGCGGGGGTGTGGAGGCGGCCTTATACTGCCCGCCATGACGCACCTGGCTGTTTCCATCATGGTTGAAGACCGGGACCGCTCACTGGCTCAGGTGGCGATGGCGGCCGAGCGGGGGGCGGACCTGGTCGAATTGCGGATCGACACGTTCACCGATGACCCGGCCGAGGTCGGGTCGCTGGTGGGCGATTGCCCCCTGCCGTGCATCGTGACGTGTCGAGCGGAGTGGGAGGGAGGCCACTTCGATCGCGGTGAACAGCTGCGGCTGGCGTTGATGGCGGCGGCCTGCGAGAGTCAGGCGGCGTACATCGATGTGGAACTGGTCGCGTTCGAGAAAGACAACCGCTGGGCGGAACTGGCCGAGCGATACGCCGAGACGACGGGGCTGATCCTCTCGTCACACGACTTTAACGGTCGGCCGAGTGATCTGTATCAGCGCGTGGAACGCATGGCGAACACGGGGCTGTGTCGCATCATCAAGATCGTGTGGACAGCGCGTTCGCTGCGTGACAACCTGCAGGCGATGGAGTTGCTGGCTGAACAGCACAAGCCGACGATCGCGCTGTGCATGGGGCCGTTCGGCCAGGCTTCGCGTGTGCTGGCGGGGAAGTTCGGGGGGATGCTGACGTTCGCGGGGCTGGATGACGAGTCGGCCACCGCGCCGGGGCAGGTGGGTGTGTCGAAGTTGAAGTCGTCGTTCCGTTGGGACGCGGTGGGAAGAGACACACGCGTGTACGGGGTGATCGGTTGGCCGGTCGAGCATTCGATGAGCCCGCTGATGCACAATTGCGGTTTCGATGAGATCGGGTTCGACGGGGTGTACCTGCCGCTGCCGATCCCGCCGGAATACGAACACTTCAAGGCGAGCATGGGGGCGTGGCTGGATTATGAGCCGTTGCGATTCAGTGGCGCGAGCGTGACGCTGCCGCACAAGGAAAACCTGATCCGCTTCGTAGATGAATCGGGCGGCGATGTGGAGCCGCTTGCGCGGTCGATCGGGGCGGCCAACACGCTGGTGGTGCGAAGCGACGGCTCGCTGTACGCGGCGAACACGGACTACGCCGCGGCGATCGACGCGTTGTGCCAGACGATGGGGATCGCGCGTGAGGGGTTGTCGGGCCGACGCGCGGCGGTGATCGGCGCGGGGGGCGTGTCGCGAGCGATCGCGGCGGGCCTGTCACACTACGGGGCGGCGGTGACGATCTACAACCGCACGGTCGAACGTGCGGAGAACCTCGCACGCGCTTTGAGCGCGTCATCACAGACGGTCGTGACCGCAGCGCCGCTGGATGCGCTGATGCGGGAGCCGAGCGACATCATCGTTAACTGCACGCCGCTGGGCATGCACCCGGATGTCGAAAACACCCCCCTGCCGACCGTGCCGGACTGGGTGGGCGGGCAGACGGTGGTGTTCGACACGATCTACAACCCGATCCAGACGCGTCTGCTGCGGGACGCGATCGAGCGGGGCGCACTGACGGTAAGCGGGCTGGACATGTTCGTGGGGCAGGGCGCGGCGCAGCTGGAAATGTGGACAAGCAGGTCCGCTCCGATCGCAACTTATCGGCGTGTCGTGCGGGAAAAACTCGGTTAGAATGCGTCAGTCACTTTGAGACGGAGGTCAGCGATGGCGGCAAAGTTCGACCGATGCAGGTGTAGCGGTTTGAAGTTTACGCAGATCAACGATCACGCGCAGGCGCTGCACACCACGAGCATCAAGCGCCTGAAACGCGAGTTGGAGATGGGCATGTACTGCTCGGCTTGCGTGCCGTATCTCAAGGAGATGTTCAAGACCGGCCAGACGGTGTTCACCGAAACCGACGAGGTCACGCCCTAACGATTCGTAAGTTCCGGGGCTCAACCCATGTTGTAGTAGAATCGCTCGTGAACAATCCTGCCGCCGCGCCACTTGGCGACCACGACCTGCTCGACGTGGATCGATTGATCGTTGACGTCGATCCAGTCCATCACGTTTTCATAGATTGTTACGCCGTCGCCCACGGCCAGCGCGGTCATGACGACGTCATCGGCGTAGAACTCGCGCATGGCGTCCATGATGCGGCCGTTGCGGAGGGAGTCGTGCAGGTCTTCGATGCGCTGTTTCAGATCGGCCATGTCTCGGTCTCCTGTGTGGGGCACACCGTAAATGCTCGGCGGGTCGGAGGCGCAACAAAAAAGGGAGCCCGTGGCGGGCTCCCAGCAGGTATTATCGTTTCTGTCGCGATCAGGCCATGAGGTCGGCGACGGTTTCGCGTTCGCCGACAAGCTCGTCGTTAGTCGCGGCGAGCTTGGTCTTGGAGAAGTCATCGGACAGGTCGATGTCGGTGATGACCTCGTAGGAACCGGGCGTGGTGGTCTTGACGGGCAGGCCGGCCCAGACGCCGGGGTCGAAGCCGTAGGCGCCTTCGCTCTTCACGGCGACGGAGTGGATCGCGCCGGGGGTGAGCAGGTCGCGGACGTGGTCGACCAGGGCGCTGGCGGCGGAGGCGGCGGAGCTGAGGCCGCGGGCGGCGATGATCGCGGCGCCACGCTTGCCGACCTTCTCGCAGTACTCGCCCTGGAGGTAGGCGTCGTCACCGATGACCTCGGCGGCCAGCGCCCTGGTCGACCACGTCCGCGGCCTGCTCACCCCCGGCG
>JANQJT010000295.1 GCA_028281485.1 Phycisphaeraceae bacterium | reverse complement strand
CATGACGAGAAAAATCCCCGCAACTCTAAAGACTCCAGTCTTATGATTGAGAAAGAGGTCAAAGATATGAGCGCTATCATCTGCTGCCTTGCGGGCACGCTGCTCCTGCGCCTCCAGCGCTTCCTTCAGCGCCAGGCCGTTGATCACGGTGCCCAGCATGCCCATCTGGTCGGCCACGGCCTGGTTGATGTGACCCTCGCGGCTCAGTTCCGCGCCGCGGATCATGTTGCCGCCGCCGACCACCACCGCCACCTCCGCGCCACCCTTGGCGGCGCTGGCGATCTCACGGGCGATGATCTGCAGGGACTCGCCGTCGATGCCCCAGCCGTCGGGCTTGCACAGGGCCTCGCCGGACAGCTTGATCAGGACACGACGGTAATGCGGTTGGTCTGACATTGACCGCTGATTGTGACGATATACGCCCTCATCGGCAAGTCGTGGGGTCAAACCATCAGGGCCTCGATCCGGCGGATGCGCTCGTGGATCGGTGGGTGTGTGCTGAAGACGCTGTTGAGGTTCTCCCGGCCCTTGGCGTTGAGGATGGGGTTGACGATGAACAGGTGAGCGGTGGCGCGGTTGGCCACGGTCAAAGGCTCGGTATCGGCCGCGAGTTTTTTAAGCGCGTCGGCCAACCCCTTGGGATAGCGCGTCAGCTCCACCGCCCCCGCGTCCGCCAAGTACTCGCGCTCCCGGCTGACCGCCATCTGGATCAGCTTCGCCAGCAGCGGCGCCACGATCGCTAACAGGATCACCACCAGCAACACGATCAACACCGCCGCTCCACCGCCCTTGCCGCGTGACCGCCCGCCGCCGATCCGCCCGTATCGCAGCGACCGGCTCGCCACGTCCGCCGCCAGCACGATCAGCCCCACCATCGTTGCCACCAGCATCGTCAGGCGGATGTCGTTGTGACGGATGTGGGCGATCTCGTGCGCCATGACCCCCGCCAGCTCGTCGCGCGTCAGCCGCTGGCGCAGCCCCGTCGTGATCGCCACCGCCGCGTGCTCCGGGCTGCGCCCGGTCGCGAACGCGTTCAGCGCCGCTTCCTGCATCACATAAACCTTCGGCATCGGCAGGCCCGCCGCGATCGACATCTCCTCGACTACGTTAAACAGCTCCGGGTCCTCCGCCTTGGCCAGCTGCCGTGCCCCGCTCATCGACAGCAGCGCACGATCACCGGAGAAGTAACTCCAACACCCCGTCAGCGAGACGATGATCAAGCCGACCGCGCACGCCGCAACCAATCCCACCAGCGAGATCCCCCCGCTGCCGTAGGCCATGAACGCCACGCTCACCGCCGCACACACCGCCACCGACAACACACCCATCGCCATCACCAGCATCGCGCTCTTGCGGCGGTTGCGCGCGATCAGGTCGTGATACGTCAGGTCCGGCGGGTAGGCCGACCGCGTGTTGATGGATGCGGATGACTCAGGCATGGCCGGTTAGAACTGCACCTTCGGCGCCTCGCGCTGCGCCGCGTCTTCGACCTCGAAGAACTCGCGCTGCTGGAAGTTGAACATGCCCGCGACGATGTTGGACGGGAACTTCTGGCACTCGGTGTTGTATCGGCTGACCGTATCGTTGTAGTGCTGCCGGGCGAAGCCGATCTTGTTCTCCGTGCTGGTCAGCTCTTCCTGCAGCTGCATGAAGTTCTGGTTGGCCTTGAGGTCCGGGTACGCCTCGGACAGGGCGAACAGCTTGCCCAGCGCCGCGGTCAAAAAGCCCTCGGCCTGGCCCTGGTCGGCGACCGAGTCGGCGTCGATCGCCTGTTGGCGCGCCTGGATCACGCTCTGGAGCGTCTCCTTCTCGTGCGTCGCGTAGCCCTTGACCGTCTCGACGAGGTTGGGGATCAGGTCGTAGCGGCGTTTGAGTTGGACGTCGATCTGCGACCAGCCGTTCTCGCACCGCACACGCTTGGCGACCAGCCCGTTGTAGATGCCTATCACGAACAGGAGGATGATCACCACGATCACGATGACGACGCCCAGGCCGATGAGAAATGGAATCATGTGCGCTACCCCTTTGTTTGCCGGTGTTCCGTCGATGACACGCCTCAGGATACCGCGCCCGGCTGACCCACGCTCGCGAATCGGCGATTCGATCGAGGCACATCCGCCAAACGCCGGCATCCGTTAAACTCTGACGATCATGAGTGATTCGCGTTTCATGAAACGAGCGATCGCGCTGGCCCGCCGGGGCATCGGCCGCGTCGAGCCCAACCCCCCGGTGGGCTGCGTGCTGACCAAGAACGGCCGCAAGGTCAGCGAGGGCTATCACCGTCGATACGGCGGCCCCCACGCCGAGGTCGAAGCGCTCACCCGCGCCGGCTCCGCCGCACGCGGCGCCGCCGCCTACGTCACCCTCGAGCCCTGTTGCCACACCGGCAAGACTCCGCCCTGCACACGCGCCCTGATCGAGGCCGGCGTCAAGCGCGTGGTCATCGGCTGCCTCGATCCGCACGGCACGGCCGGCGGCGGAAAGACGGTGTTGCGACGCGCAGGCGTCAAAGTCGATGTCGGTGTTGAAAACGACGCGTGTCGGGACCTGATCGCCCCGTTCATAAAATACGTCGAGCAGGGCCTGCCCTATGTCACGCTCAAGTGGGCGCAGACGATCGACGGTGCGATCGCGACGCACACCGGCGACAGCCGCTGGATCAGCGGCGAGCAGAGCCGCAAGCTCGTGCATCAACGCCGCGCCTGCGCCGACGCGGTGATGGTCGGCATCGGCACCGCGCTGGCCGACGACCCGCAACTGACCGCGCGCAACGTGCCCATCCGTCGCGTCGCGCGACGTGTCGTGATCGACCCGCGCTTCCGTCTGCCGCTCAAGTCAAAACTGATCGCCACGCTCGACACCGCGCCGCTGACGCTGGCTGTCACGCGTGCTGCGTTGGCCAGGCACACGCGCAAGGCAGCGCAGATGAAAGAGATGGGTGTCGAACTATTCAAGCTGCCCGATCGGCGAAACAAGCAAGGGCAGGTTCCATTGCTTTCGCTGCTAAAACACATCCGCAACCGATTCCAGGCCACCAACGTCCTGGTCGAGGGTGGGGCGGGGCTGAACGGATCGTTGTTGCGTCAGGGCCTTGCCGACGAGTTGTGGGTCTTCACCGGGCCCGGTCTGCTGGGTGATGGGCTGGGCCAGCCAGCCGTTGGGGCGGGTCCGAAAAAGAGGGCTGTCACAGCAATGCGAGACGCACAATCGTGGCTATTGAGCGAATTAAAGCGATGCGGAGACGATACGATCGCGGTTTATCGACGATAAATCCATAAGATCAATAGCTTTAGGGAAACGGGCCCGGATGGCCGTATTTTCAGCATTTAACTGGCTCCGAACGCTGATTTCGTCGAATTTAATTGGGATTACAGCTTGCAAAGCGGATATGCTGTGTCATATTAAGAGAGCGGAATTAAGAGAGCCGCGCGATAGTTGTAAGACAGAGAGGGTCCCTTTCACCTTGCTACTGGGAAGAACGAGAGAAGGGTCTCTGAACAATTTGTGTCTTTAGTACCAGAGGTATGCATTTGTGCGCCTCGCGGTGTGCGATCATGAGCCGTTGTTGTGGCGGTGAATGGGGAAGAAATAATGAGAGAGCTACGCAAGCTGTTGTCGTTCGCTGTAATCGCTGTTGCGATGGCCCTCGGCACGAACTCGACCTCGGCAGCCCTGATGGACAACATCTATGACCTCGAAGCCGCCGGTCCCATCGGCCTGGCTTCGGTCATCGATCAGGACCTGACCCTCCAGGTCGGCGACAAGCTGTTCTACCACGACGAATGGTTCAGCAACGCTCAGGCCCTTGGCGGTGTACTTCTGCCCACGCCCGGTGCCATCACCGTTAAAGCCAGCACGAGCTTCGAGGGCTACCACGGCCTGATGTTCAGCATCGTCGGCTTCCAGGCCAACAACGGCCAGGCCGCCAACTTCCACCTCGAGTTCGACGTCTGGGTTCACCCCGACTACCCGCAGAACTTCATCAGCGACGTCCACATGGACCTCATCGGCGGTGGCGCCGCCGGTACCGGCAACGCCTCCATCACCGAGGCCGTCTCCGACGAGTTCGACAACAACGTCCTCGTTGACGAGCTGCTGAACGAGAAGGCCTCGCTGTTCGTCGTCGCCAACAACTTCGGCTTCGACCGCCGCCAGGACTGGGGCTACGTCTTGCCGCTCCAAAAGCACATCAGCATCTTCAAGGACATCGGCGTCACCGGCGGCACCGACGGCTCGGCGCACATCAGCGCCTTCACCCAGCACTTCAGCCAGATTCCCGAACCGGCTTCGCTGGCCCTGCTGGCTCTGGGCGGCATCACCATGATCCGCCGCCGCCGCTAATCAGTCTTTGCGCCCTGACGGGCACTTCTCTCACACGGCACGACCAGCCCCTCGATCGCACGATCGAGGGGTTGTTCATTGGGCTGGGTTGCTAAGGGCTATCGCTGGCGGATGATCTGCTCGCGCGGGATGTTCAGTTCGCCCAGCGTCGTCTCGATCTCCGCCAGGAATCGCTTGCCGTCCTGCGCGTAGCCCTTGGTGGGCTTCACATCGGGCAGGTGCTTGCGCCAGAACCGGTTGAATCGCTCCATCAGCAGCTCACGCGTGTACTTGGCGGTCATGCTCGCCAGCGCCACCGGCAGGTGCCGCGCCTCGGACTCCACCTCGAAGCTCAGCGTCATCGACCGGCCGTCCCGCCGGATCGTGTAGACACTGCTCAGCGGCGTCTCTTCGGTGACGGTGATCTGCGCGTTTTCAAACAGCGTGCTCAACAGGTCGGCGTAACGCGTGCGGCCGCCCTGGCGATCGATGACCACGCGGGGGTGGTGTTCGCCGAAGCTGCGCCAGATCGCGTCGAGGTGGCCGGAGACAAACGTCCACGCGCACCGCGCCTTGCTGCGCGTCGCAGCGACCATGCGGTTGTAACGATCCTCGAAGATCACCGCCGCTTGCATCTGTTTGATCTGCACGCCGGCCGATTGGGCGGCGAGACGGAGCTGGCTGCGTGAGATCGCCAGCTGTCCAGCGTCGAACATCGTCGGCAGCGCCGGCTCGCCGTCGTCGTCGAGGTACCACAGCTGATCCGGCTGATGACTGTCGGCGTCGTACGCCAGCGCCTTGAGATAACCATCCAGACAGTCACAATCGATCCCCGTGTTGTGCGCGAACGAGAGCACGCCGCGCTCGAGATGCTTCAAGCCCGACGCGGGCGTGTAGAGCTTCTTGGAATCGTTCACGGCGATTCGGCGGCGCCTGTCCTGAATCGAGTCACACACCGCCGTGTCCAGCAGCTTCCACAGGCAGGGCGGTTCGTCACCGGGATCGCAACCGGGCAGGATAAACACGCTCCGCGCGATGACCAGCGGGCCAAACATCGGCCCGTAGCCCGCCTCATCGATCCCCGCATAGATCAGCATGCCGCGATTGTAACCGCCCCTCAGCCGTCCGACAGCGATCGGGCCCGGCAAGCGATTTACGCCTATCATGTCGCCATGGCCGCAAGCAAGGGCAAGGTGCTGGTCGCCATGAGCGGTGGGGTGGATAGCTCCGTCGCCGCGGCGCTGCTGAAAGAAGACGGCTACGAAGTCGTCGGCTGTTTCATGCGCCTCGGCAGCCCCGGCGAAACCCTCACCGAGGGCCTGCACGTCCCCGACGACGCCTGCGACCCGTCGCTGGTGAAGATCGGACACCAGGGCTGCTGCTCGATCAACGACGCCAAGGACGCCCAGCTCGTCGCCGCGCGGCTGGACATCCCCTTCTACGTGCTGAACTTCAAGCAGGACTTCGGTCGCATCATCAACTACTTCGTCGACGAGTACAACGCGGGACGCACGCCCAACCCCTGCGTGCGCTGCAACGACTGGCTCAAGTTCGGCAAGCTCGCCGACTACGCCGACTCCATCGACGCACAACACGTCGCCTCCGGTCACTACGCCCGTGTCGAAACCGTCGACGGCGTGCCGACGCTCTTGCGCGGCGTCGACCACTCCAAAGACCAGTCCTACGTCCTGTTCGGTGCGCGACGCGATCGCCTCGCCCACACGCTCCTGCCCATCGGCGGCTTCCACAAAACCGACATCCGGCGCATGGCTGAAGACTTCAACCTGCCCGTCTTCAACAAGCCCGACAGCCAGGAGATCTGCTTCGTCCCCACCAACAACTACATGGACGTGGTGGGCAAGGTCGCCAAGGGCCAGGTCCACGCCGGCGACATCCTCGACCGCGAAGGCAAGATCATCGGCGAGCACCCCGGCCATCAGCACTACACCATCGGTCAGCGCCGCGGCGTGGGCGTCGCCTTCGGCTACCCCATCTACGTGGTCGACAAGGACGCCGACGCCAACACGATCACCGTGGGCGAGGCCGACGACCTGCTGTCGGCCGGTTGCATGGCCGGTGAGACCAACTGGCTCGTCGATCCGCCCACCGAGCCGCTGAGCTGCATGGTGAAGATCCGATACAACGCGGACCTGGTCGAGGCGACCGCGCAGGTGACGGAAACGGGGGAGCTGCGGGTGAACTTTGCCCAGCCCCAGCGGGCCGTGGCGCCGGGCCAGGCGGTCGTCTGCTACGCCGGCGACCGGGTTTTGGGCGGCGGCTGGATCACCGAGGCTTACCCCCACCCCTGGAATTGAATCTTTTCTTCTGTTTCACAGCTCGCCCCGCAACGGCGGGGTTATCATAGCGTCTACCCTATCACCCCCACCTCCTGAGGTTTTCAGCCATGTTCATGCTCGCAGAAATCAACTGGAACGGCCTCTTTCGGCCCGAGATCATGGTCTTTGTCTGCGTCTTTGGTTTTCTGACGATTGTGGGTGTCTTCAGGGCGATCACCACGGCGTGGAAGGCCGTGGAAAAATCACGCATCGAGACGCGCCTGAAAGAGCAGATGCTCGCGGGTGGATACTCGGCCGATGACATCGAGCGTGTCATCAAGGCCACGGCATCCGAAGCCGAAGACGCGGAGAAGGCGATCCGTGCCCATCACGAGGGCAGATCGCAGGAGATCAAAGCCAGGCACGCGGGTTAGACAGACACCGGGCCGTGTCCGCGATTCGACAAGGACGAAACAATATGCTGCTGGCGGAAGTCAACTGGAACGGATTATTCGACAAAGACATCATCTTCCTCATCTGCGTCGCGTTGGTGTTTATCGTTGCGATCACCAGCGCCGCCTGGAAATCACTTGAGGGCAAGCGTATGGACACGCGCCTCAAGGAACAGATGATCGCTTCCGGCTACAAGGCCGATGAGATCGAGCGTGTCATCAAGGCCACCGCTTCCAAAAAGGGCGACGACAAAAACAAAGACGACGACGATTGATCGGGACCTGGGGGATTCGACACATCGCTTGTGTATCGACCGCCGCTTAGGTTGCGGCGATTTTCGTGTGCGCCCAAAAAAAGAGGCGCCTGGAAGGGGACCGCCAGGCGCCCCGAGGGGGTTGCGTGGACGTAAGCTTTCTCTCACGCCCACGAGTGCCGCGGTTCGGAGGGGGAGGCCGAACGTCGCGGCTTGGCGGGGCATGTCGGGGGAGAGACGGGGCCCCGCCAATGCACCATTCTACGCCCGGCACCTGCGCCAAATCCCGCATAATCCCAAAATATTTTGCCGTGGCTGACTCAAATCTCCCGCGCCGGTG
The DNA here is from genome assembly GCA_028281485.1 of Phycisphaeraceae bacterium. Lineage (GTDB taxonomy): Bacteria > Planctomycetota > Phycisphaerae > Phycisphaerales > Zrk34 > JANQHD01. The sequence continues at coordinate 565 of JANQJT010000295.1, read as the reverse complement.
ATCTTAAATAGCGCGCATGACGGTCGGTCGTTAACGGGTTATCATGCCCGGTCCGACACTTGGGGACAGCACCCGTGACACAAAAGGACTCGACTCGATGAGCATCAAGGTGTGTAAGTTTGGCGGTTCGTCGCTGGCCAGCGCCGACCAGTTCCGCAAGGCGGCCGAGATCATCCAGGCCGACCCGGCGCGACGCTACGTCGTGCCCTCCGCACCCGGCAAGCGACACGCCGACGACCAGAAGATCACCGACCTGCTGTACCTCTGCCACGCCGCCGCCGCCCAGAAGGTCTCCATCGCCGAGTCGTTTCAGATCATCGTCGATCGCTACAACCAGATCATCGCCGAGCTCGGCCTGTCGCTCGACCTGACCGAAGACCTGGACAAGGTCCGTAGCGACATCGAGTCCGGCGCATCGGCCGACTACACCGCCAGCCGCGGCGAGTTCCTCAACGGCAAGATCATGGCCGACCTGCTCGGCTACGCCTTCATCGACCCGGCCGAGGTGATCTTCTTCAACGAGGCCGGTCGCTTCGGCGGCGAGAAAACCCAGGCCGCGGTGTCC
>JANQJT010000279.1 GCA_028281485.1 Phycisphaeraceae bacterium | reverse complement strand
TTGACGGGGGGCTTCTCACGCTTGCCGGTGTTGTCGTTGAGCTTGCCCTCACCCACGGCCAGGACCTTGGCCTGCTGGGGCTTTTCCTGCGCGCTGTCGGGCAGGTACAGGCCGCTGGCGGTCTTGGTCTCCGCGGCCAGTCGCTCGACCAGGATGCGGTCGCCGAGGGGTTTGAGGTTGATCTTTGCCATGGGTGTCTCTCCTATCGGTGTTACCTGTTGGCTGAGTGTCTGGTTTACGAGCGCGGCCACTGGCCGTCGAAGTATCGCTCCAGCGCGCGCTGGAGAACGTTGAGCAATTGTTCGTGGTTGACCGGGTCGTCGAGGACGCTGAACGCGTCGAGCTTGAGCGCTTCGTTGAGCACGAAGTTGTCCAGCCGCTGCTGGAAGCTGCGCCCGCGCACGACCACCACGGCCGGCGGTCGGCCCTCGATCCGGTGGATTACCTTCAGCAGCTTCAGTCCCGCCGGCAGGCGTTCGTGTCCGCTGGCGGTCTGCGCCACGCCGCCCAGAGCCATGTCGACCAGCGCCACGTGGATCGGCGTCGACTGGATCAACTCCACCGCCTGGTCGAACGACTGGGCGCGGTAGGACCGCACGCCTTGGGGTTCGAGCAGGGCGGGGATGTGGCTGGCCCAGTCCTGGCCGTGGTCGGTCAGCAGCACGTTCATCCGGCCGCCGAGCTGGGCGTCGGACGCGTGGGGCTGATTCGGATTGTTGGGCGAGTATCCCGCAACCACAGCTAGGCCTCCTTACAGGCACGTTGCAACAGGCAAGACAGGGGCCATGGCGGGCGGGCTTGAAAGATGTCTAAATGTTTAAATGACAGGGAGATATGCGTTTTGGTGATTTGTGTTTTCCATTGCGGGTCTGTCATGAGCGGCCCGAACGCGGCGCAGGGCTGTCAGCTTGGCAGGGGGGCTTTAGTGGTTGCGGGACTGTCTGGTGAGGTGATTTACCGGGTCCGGGCCGTTTGTTACCCTGACAAATCTTTGTCGGAGCCCGAGATAACGACTTTTTCAGGTGACTGAGTGATGAGCAACGCCGATCCCATGAACGCTCGAAAGGTACTGGCTACACAGGCCGGCGAGGTGAGCTACTACGACTTGACCACGGTCATGACCAACGACCACCTGCCGTACTCGGTCCGCGTGCTGCTGGAGGCGGCGTTGCGGAACGTGGACGGCTTCGTTGTCACGGAAGACGACGTGAAGACCGTGGCCGAGTGGTCGCCCAACGGCGAGGCGAAGGAGATCCCCTTCAAGCCCGGCCGCGTCGTGTTGCAGGACTTCACCGGCGTCCCGGCCGTGGTGGACCTCGCGGCGCTGCGCGACGGCGCCAAGCGACTCGGCGGCGACCCGCAGAAGATCAACCCCCTCGTCCCCTGCGACCTGGTCATCGATCACTCCGTGCAGGTCGACCACTTCGCCACCCACGACGCGCTCGACCTCAACCTCCTCGTCGAGTTCCAGCGCAACCGCGAGCGCTACGAGTTCCTCAAGTGGGGCCAGCAGGCGTTCGACAACTTCTCCGTCGTGCCCCCCGGCACCGGCATCGTCCACCAGATCAACCTCGAGTACCTCGCCAACGTCGTCATGACCACCGACGGCGTCGCCTACCCCGACTCGCTGGTCGGCACCGACAGCCACACCACCATGATCAACGGCCTGGGTGTCGTCGGCTGGGGCGTGGGCGGCATCGAGGCCGAGGCCGTCATGCTCGGTCAGCCGATCTACATGCTCACGCCGCGCGTGGTCGGCTTCAAGCTGACCGGCGAGATGCCCGAGGGCGCCACCGCCACCGACCTGGTGCTCACGGTCACGCAGGTGCTGCGCGAGGCGGGCGTCGTGGGACAGTTCGTCGAGTTCTTCGGGCCCGGCTTGGCCACGATGAGCCTGCCCGACCGCGCCACCATCGCCAACATGGCGCCGGAGTACGGCGCGACCGTGGGCTTCTTCCCCGTCGACGACGTCACGCTCGACTACATGCGACTGACCGGCCGCAGCGCCGAAACGGTCGACTTGGTCGAACGCTACTGCAAGACCAATCAGCTCTGGCGACAGGAGACCGTCGAGCCGATGTTCAGCCGCGTGATGGAGCTGGACATGGGCACGATCCAGCCCAGCCTCGCCGGCCCCAAACGCCCGCAGGACCGCATCACGTTGGCTGACATGCAACCGGTCTGGCAGAAGACACTCGGCGAACTCGGCGGCGAAGGCACCGCCACCGCCGTGCCGGTCGAGCGTGACGGCGAAACCTTCGAGCTGACACACGGCGACGTCGTCATCGCCGCCATCACCAGCTGCACCAACACGTCCAACCCCGATGTGCTCGTCGCCGCCGGCCTGCTGGCGCGCAACGCCGTGGCCAAGGGATTGACCGTCAAGCCGCACGTGAAGACCTCGCTGGCGCCCGGCAGCCGCGTCGGCACCGACTACCTCGCCGAGGCCGGCCTGCAGGACGACCTGGACGCGCTCGGTTTCAACCTCGTCGGCTACGGCTGCACCACCTGCATCGGCAACTCCGGCCCGCTGCCGGTCGAGATCGCCGCCGCCGTCGAGACCAACAACCTGGTCGTGTGCAGCGTGCTATCCGGCAACCGCAACTTCGAGGGCCGCGTCAACCCGCACGTCCGCGCCAACTACCTGGCCAGCCCGCCGCTGGTCGTCGCTTACGCCCTGGCCGGCACGACCGACATCGACCTGGTGAATGACCCGATCGGCACCGACGCCGATGGCAACGCCATCTACCTCAAGGACATCTGGCCCGGCACGGACGAGGTCAACCAGACCGTCGCCGGCTGCGTCAAGGCCGAGCAGTTCACCAGCCGCTACGCCGACGTCGACACCGGCCCCGAGCAGTGGCAACAGGTCCAGTCCACGACCGGCGACCTGTTCGAGTGGAAAGACGAATCGACTTACGTCCAGCACCCGCCGTTCTTCCGGTCGATGACGCTCGACGTCGAGCCCATCGACGCGATCAGCGGCGCACGCTGCCTGGCGCTGCTCGGCCAGAGCGTCACCACCGACCACATCTCACCCGCCGGCGCGATCAAGCCCACGCAGCCGGCCGGCGGCTACCTCCAGCGCCAGGGCGTCGAGCCCAAGGACTTCAACAGCTTCGGTTCCCGCCGCGGCAATCACGAGGTCATGATGCGCGGCACGTTCGACAACATCCGCGTCCGCAACGCCATGGCGCCCGGCACCGAGGGCGGTTTCACCACCTACTACGGGCCCGCCACGCCCGCCGATCCGGCCGACACCTTCAAGCCCGACAACGACGTGGCCCCCGGCGACGTGACCAGCATCTACGACGCCGCCACCGCCTACCAGACCCACGGCATCGGCTTGGTCGTGCTGGCCGGCGGCGACTACGGCATGGGCTCCAGCCG
>JANQJT010000223.1 GCA_028281485.1 Phycisphaeraceae bacterium | reverse complement strand
GCTGCATACGCGGGTGGACCAGATCCGGGGCAACCCGATCGCTTGGATGAGTACGACGGCGCGGCGGACGTGCATCGATGCGATGCGAGCGCGTCAGCGGCGTCAGCGCCTGGTGGAGAACGCGGCGCAGCGGGTGGCGCTGACGCATGAGGGGACGCTGACGTGGGAGTCGGCGCGGAAGCGGTTGGGTGAGGCGATGGCGGGGCTGGACCCGGAATTGAGAGAGCTTGTGATGGGTCGGTTTCTGCACGGCCGCGCGTTGCGTGAGATGGCGGCGGATCGTGGTGTGTCGGTGCCGACGATGAGCCGGCGCACGAGCGCGGCGGTGGGTGAGCTGGCGGAGATGTTTCGCCGGCTGGGGTATGAGAACCTGGACGATGTGTCGTTGAATGACATGTTGGAATTGAGCGGGGCGAGCTGCAACGGGCCGGGCGGTGATGAGCTGCGGTATGGAGAGAGTTGGGCGCGTATGTTGGCGGCGGCGGATCGCGAGTCGGTGGAGGTGGACCCCATGTTACGTCCGATCCGTGTGGGGGTTTATGTGAGTGCGAGTTCGGTGGGGTTCCAGTCGCACGGGATGAATGGGCTGCCGATCGAGTGGCAGATGGACCCGATGTTTTCGCGGCCGGGCGGTCGGCGGTTTGAGTTGATCGCGATCGTTGAGGCGGACTACGCGGATTCGGGTCCGACGGAGAGCGCGATCCGAGATTACGATCTGACGGGTGGGATGATTCGTTCGACGGACGTGGAGGCGCTGCGGAGTCTGGACGTGATCATCGTGGGGATCTGTCGGTCGATGTGTGACGCGACGCTGGATGGGATTGTGGATGCGGTGCGGGGGGGTGTGGGGTTGATCAAGCAGGCCTGGATCGCGATGCCGCTCCCGGGGCCGAGCGATGCGCGGGTGCGTGCGATGTCGTTGAGTGACGACGTGCCGACGATGGCGTGTCGTCCGGGGATGTGTCACGACGCGGCGCGGTACCGCGTGCTGAGGCGTCACCCGGTGTTTGCGGGAACGCGGTGGGGTGTGGGGTCGGATGTGTGGGCGAACGGGTGTGTGCAGTGTCACGAGTTGGGCGATGATGTGGAGGTGTTGATCGAGCGAGTCGAGCCGATTCGCCCGACGCGTGATGCGTATCGGCGTGATGTGAGTGTGGATGAGCGGGCGCGTGTTTGGCCGGCGATGTGGGCGGGTCGATTGGGTAAGGGGCGCGCGATCGCAACGGCGACGCCGATCATCGGTGAGTCGCCGGGGTGGGAGGGCAAGCGATTGGATCACACGTTCCTGTCGAACGCGCTGGAGTGGCTGGCGGGTCGGAAGGTGGGTGCGGACGCGATGGAGGCGGGGGTTTAGGCGAGGGCTTGTTGGATGTCGGCGGTAAGGGCGTCGATGTGCTGGGGCGTGGTGGCCCAGGAGCACATGAGACGTTGTGCGCCGCCGATGAAGCCGTAGAAGTGCCAGCCGCGCGCGTGGAGTGCGTCGACGAGGGGTTGGGGCATGTGGACGAAGACGGCGTTGACGTGTGTGGGGTAGGCGATTTCCAGTCCGAGCGATTGGAGGTTTTCGGCGAGTTGTTTGGCCATGGCGTTGGCGTGCGCGGCGTGTGTGCGGTAGGCGCCGGATTGGTAGAGACCGACCCAGGGTGCTGCGAGGAAGCGCATCTTGCTGGCGAGTTGGCCGGCCTGCTTGCAGCGGTAGTCGAACTCGTCGGCGAGGTCGCGGTTGAAGAAGACCACGGCGTCACCGACGGGTGAGCCGAGCTTGGTGGATCCGAGGCTGAGGACGTCGACGCCGCGTTTCCAGGTCATTTCGGCGGGGGTGCGGTCGAGGCTGACGAGGGCGTTGGCGAAGCGTGCGCCGTCCATGTGGATGAGCAGGTCGTGTTGTTTGGCGGTGTCGCAGAGGGTCTTGAGCTCGTCGAGTGAGTAGACGGTGCCGAGTTCGGTGGGCTGGGTGATGGTGAGGGCGCGGGTTTTGGGGTAGTGGATGTCGGTGCGTTGTGTGGCGATGCGTGTGACTTCGTCGGGAATGATGAGGCCCTGTTGGTGATCGGCGGTGAGGAGCTTGATGCCGTGTGCGAAGAACTCGGGTCCGCCACACTCGTCGGTTTCCACGTGTGCGACGGAGGAGCAGACGGCGGAGTGGTAGGAGCGGCAGAGTGTGGCGAGGATGAGGGAGTTGGCGGCTGTGCCGTTGAAGGTGAAGAAGACTTCGCAGTCGGTTTCGAAGAGGTCTCGGATGAGGTCGGCGGCGCGTTGGGTGTAGGTGTCTTCGCCGTAGCCGGGCGTGAAGCCGGTGTTGGCCTGCTCGAGAGCCTGCCATGCTTCGGGGCAGATGCCGGCGGTGTTGTCGGAGGCAAACTGGAAGCCGGGTGTGACGTCGTTGGTGGCGGACATGGGGAGCATGATATCGACGCGTGCGGTGGGGCGATAGAGAAAAGGTGAGTACCATTGCGGGTATGGGCGAGATGCGGCGGACGATTGCGGTGATTGAGGGGGGTATCGGGGCGGGGTTGCACCGCGGGGCGCAGGTGTACGTGCGGCACAACGATCACGTGATGGTGGATGCGGGGTTCGGGGAGGCGCGGCCGGGCGCGGCGATGACGAAGGACTCGGTGATGCTGTGGCTGAGTGCGGGCAAGCCGATCGTGGCGATGGCGGTGGCGAAGCTGGTCGAGCGAGGGGAGGTGGGGCTGGATGAACCGGTGGCCAGTTATGTGCAGGAGTTCGGGGTGAACGGTAAGGAGGCGGTGACGGTGGGGCAGGTGCTGCGTCACACGGGTGGGTTTCGGTGGCTGATCGGTGTGGATGTGCTGGGGTATCGGGAGGCGGTGGAGCGGGTTTGTGCGATGGGGCTGGAGAAGGGGGGGGAGCCGGGCCAGCGCGCGGGGTATCACATCTACACGGGGTGGTATGTGCTGGCGGAGATCGTGAGGCGGGTGGATGGGCGGCCGATCGATCTGTTTGTGGTGGAGGAGATCTTTGAGCCTTTGGGGATGGTGGATTGTTGGATCGGGATTCCGCACGGGGAGCAGGAGAACCTGGGGGATGCTTTGAGCATCAACGAGCAGACGATGGTTGAGCCGATCGAGCGGATTCACGGCTTGCCGGACCAGATCGCGATGCTCCGTCCGTCGAGTAATTACCGCGGGCCGGTGCGTCAGTTGGGACGTTTTTATGCGGCGCTGCTGGCGCGGGGTCGCGGTGTGTTTCGGCCGGATACCGTGGAGCGGTTTACCGTGCCGAGCCGCGTGGGCATGGTGGACGAGACGTTTGGCGTGGAGATCGACTGGTCGTTGGGATTTATGATTCACTCGGTGAAGTATGGAGCTCGTCACGCGTATGACTTTGGGCCGCACGCTTCGGAGCGGAGCTATGGTCACGCGGGCAATCAGTGTTCGTGTGGGTTTGTGGACCCGGCGCATCGGCTGGTGGTGGCGTGGGCGTGCAACGGTCAGCCGGGCGAGCGGGCGCACCAGGAGCGCAACAGCGCGATCAACGCGGCGATCTACGAGGACCTGGGGTTGGCGTGAGTGCGGGGGTTACGTGCCTGTCTTTTCGACGGAGACGATCTGATAGCGCTGGATGATGTACTGCTCGAGCTGGCGGGTGTGGGCGATGACAAAGCGTATCTCGGCGTCGGTCTTTTGTGAGAGCAGGGCTTCGGCTTCGGGCAGGTCGGTGACGGTGGTGGCGACGACGAGTTCGTCGCCCTCGTAACGGAGGGGGAGGATGTGACCGGTCCATGCCTGGCGGGCTGTGATGAGGGCGAGGGGTGTGGATTGGTTGTGTTCGCAGGCGAGGTCGACGTGTTGGCAGAAGTAGCCGACCTGTTCGGCCCAGGCGTGTGCGATGTCGCGGGGATCGACGCCGAACATCTCGTGGGCGAGTTTGCCGAAGGGCAGCCTGGAGGATTCCTGGTGTTCGAGGACGCGCTGGACCTGTGAGAGGGTCATGGCGCCACGCTGAACGAGCAGCTTACCGATTAAACGATCCGTCATCTTCCTCATCCTTGGGTGTTCCTGTCGTAATAGGTGTGGGTTGGAAGGATCGAATTCAAGAGGTTGCAGAGCCAAGTTATTCGGCCAAAAAGGGTGATTGCAGAGGGCGGGGGGTGCTATAACCGGCACGATCGTGACAGATCGGGACGTCAATACGCGGGGGTTGGTCGTCTTGTTGAGTGGTGTAGAGCGGATTACACTGGCTGGTTACTACAAGGGGTACTCATGTCTTTGACGCGGGCGACTGGTGCCGCGGCGGGGTGTGGGGCCGAGATCAAGGGACTCAGGAGCACGGTATTGGCAGGTTTGGCTCGGACAGGCGTGGTTGTGCTGACGGCGTTGCTGGTGTTTTCGGCGGTCGCGGCGGGCCAGGGCGCGGTGGACTTTACCGGCCGGCCGATTGCTGAGGTGCGCGTCAGCGGCGTGCGTCAGCTGGATCCGCAGTTCGTGCTGAACCAGGTGCGTACGCGGGTGGGTGATGCGTATGACGCGGCCGCGATCAATCGTGATATCCAGAACATCACGCGACTGGGCGGTTTTTCGAGTGTCCGCGCGGCGGTGGGTCAACGGGCGGACGGTTCGCTGATCTTGACGTACGTGGTGACGGAGAGCCCGCTGCTAGCGGACGTGCAGGTGGTGGGCAACAAGTCGATGCCGGACCAGGAGCTGCTGGGGCTGGTGGTGCTGCGGTCGGGTGATCCGCGTGACGACTTTTTGATCGAGCGGGGCGTGGAGCAGATCCGCAAGGCGTATCGCGACGCGGGGTATTTTCTGGCGGAGGTCGGCGTTGACGAGAAGACGCTGGTTGAGTCGGACGTGTTGATTTTTCGTGTGCGTGAGGGGCCGCGTGTCTCGGTGCGACGGATCGCGATCGAGGGCAACGTGGTCTTCACCGACAAGCAGTTGATGAGTCAGATCGGTTCGAAAGAAGCGATGCTGATTTTGGAGAAGGGGGTTTTGTCGGAGCAGCAACTGGAGCAGGACGTGGCGAAGCTGCGGACGTTCTACCTGCAGCGTGGTTACATCGAGGTACGGGTGGGCCGTCGGATCACGCTGAGCGAGGACCAGGAGGAGGCTTCGATCGAGTTTCTGATCGAAGAGGGGCGCCAGTTCACGGTGGGATCGATCAAGTTCGTGATCGAGGGCGCGGGGTTGTATAGCGAGGAGCAGATTCGACAGGCGATGACGCTGCAGGTCGGCAGCGTGTACTCGTTTAACCGGCTGCAGCAATCGAAGCGAGCGGTGACGGATTTGTATGGGAAGCTGGGGTATCTGCCGGTCGAGCGCGGGGGGTTGATGAATGTGGTGATCGATCGTGTGCCGCACGACACGGAGCCGAAGATCAACCTGATCGTGACGATCACGGAGGGGCGGCGTTACGTGGTGGGGAACGTGGTGATCCGGGGTAACGAGCGTACGAAGGACAGCGTGGTGCGGCGGAGTCTGCGCGGCGTTGAGCCGGGCCGGTATTACGATGTGGCGGGGTTGGACCGCTCGGTGTTGGAGATCCAGGAGAGCGTGTTGTTCCGCGAGGCGGCGATCACGATCCAGGGCGGCACGCGTGACGAGGTGCGTGACGCGTTGCTGGAGGTTCGCGAGGGCCGGACGGGGTCGATCACGCTCGGTGCGTCGATCGGATCGGACACGGGCCTGGTGGGCGGTTTTGATTACCGTCAGCGGAACTTTGACATCAACGATCCGCCGGAGTCTTTGAGCGAGTTGGTCAGCGGCAACGCGTTCCGCGGCGCCGGGCAGCAGTTCAACCTGAGTCTTCAACCGGGCAACGAGTTCAGCAACTATCAGTTGAGCTGGACGGAGCCGCACCTTTTTGACAGTGATTACTTTCTTTCGCTCAGCGGCAGCCTGTTCAATCGCGAGCGTGAGGATTACGACGAGGAGCGGATGGGCGGGTTTGTGACGTTCGGTAAGACGTTTGGCGACGTGTGGTCGGCGAACGTTCGGGCGCGGTGGGAGGATATCGAGCTAGACAACATCTCCGGCGGTGCGCCGACGGAGGTGATGATGCTGCCGAACCCGTCGAACGTGACGGGTGTGAGCTTCAACGTGGCGCGGAGCACGGTGGACAGCCGACTGTTCCCGACGCGCGGGACACGGGTGGTGGCGGGGATTGAGCGGATCGGTCTTCTGGGTGGCGATTACGACTTCACACGCGCGTCGGCGGACTTCAACGCGTTCTTTACCGTGGACGAGGACTTCTTCGGCCGCAAGACGGTGGTGAGTGTGCGGTCGGAGGTGGGATACATCTTTGAGAGCGGCGAGTCGGTGATCTTCGAGCGTTTTTACGCGGGCGGTCACCGGAACTTCCGCGGTTTTGATTTC
>JANQJT010000208.1 GCA_028281485.1 Phycisphaeraceae bacterium | reverse complement strand
GGTCGCGACGCAATGACTAAGCCGCCCCGCCGAAGACACGGGCTATCATGTCGCCATGGGCGCGTGCACGGGCATCACGGACGACGGACGATCGATCTGGGCTTATTCACCGGGTCACGTGTGGGCGGCGCGGCGCATGGCCGAGCAGGAAGCCGAGCGGCGCGGCGTGCGTTTAACGGATGATTCGGGTGTGTCGGCGCTGGTCGCGTGCAACCCCGGCGTCAAGCCGCAGGGCCACTACGAGGTGTACACGTTCCGCATCGAAAGCCGGTAGGGATCGGCCCGGTTACTCGCCGGTGTCTTTGTCGACGAGCTTGAGGGACAGGGAGTTGACGCAGTAGCGCAGGCCGGTGGGCCGGGGTCCGTCGTTGAAGACGTGGCCGAGGTGAGAGTCGCAGCGGGCGCAGCGGATCTCGGTGCGGACCATGCCGTGCGAGGTGTCGGTGATTTCTTTTATGTGGTTCTTGTTAATCGCGTCGTAATACGCCGGCCAGCCGGAGCCCGAGTCGAACTTGGTATCGCTGTCGAACAGGGCCAGGCCACAGCCGACGCAGTTGTAGATGCCCGGGGCCTTGGTGTCCCAGTATCGGCCGGTGAAAGCGCGTTCGGTGCCGGACTCGCGAGCGACGCGGTACTCCTCTTCGGTGAGGACCTGGCGCCACTGTTCTTCGGTCTTTGTGATTGTTTGAACTTCGTTATTCATATCATTGCTTGATTCGGTCGGATATGGCTGGTTGTTGCAGGCAACCAAGCCCAAGAGTAACACGATAATCAGCGGCGTTCCAGCGGCGAATCGGATCATGGCAGGCACCCTTCGAATGTAAAGTCTAGAGGGGGCGGCCGAGAAAGTCTTTTGTGTCGAGCGTGTTTTTTTGCGCCTAGAATCGGGCATGAACGACAGAATCATGATCAACTTCGCACGGCCCATCGCGTTGTTCCCGATCCGGGATTGCGTGTTGTTGCCGTGCGCGGTGCAACCGCTGCACATCTTTGAGCCGCGGTACAGACAGATGGTGCGAGACGTGTTGGACGGCTCGGGGCTGATCGCGATGGCGCGTTTTGAAGAAGACGTGGCGCCGCGTGAGACGCTGAGCGGCCGACCGGCGCTTCAGGAAACGGTCTGCATCGGATACGTCGAGCAGTACGAGGTGATCGGTGACGGGCGGTTCGTGATCCTGTTGCGTGGCGTGTGTCGCGCGGCGATCGATCGCGAACTGGAACATCACGATCCCTACCGCGTGGCGCACCTGCGGGCGACGGAGTGGCCACTCGTTGACGACGAGAAGCTCACCGGGCAGCGCGAGGAGCTAAGGGCGCTGCTGACGGACAAGGCGTTTGATCCGCTGGAGGACATCGACGAGCTGCGCGGTCTGTTTGATCAATCGATGTCGACGGTGGGTCTGATTGATTTGCTGATTCACTCGGCCACGGAGGAGGCGGCCGAGCGATACGCGATGCTCCGACAGACCGATCCGTTTGTTCGGTCGCGTTGGCTTGTTGGGCGGCTGGTGGAGTTGCGCGACCTCGTACGCAGTGGCACGTGGCGGTAGCGGGAGAAGAGCCCGGGGGGAAGCCTCAGTTTTCCAGCAGGTCCAGGCGACGCTGCGCCTCGCGTGCGCCGATGCCGCGGATGGCGGCGAGCTTCTCGATCTGTGCGCGGCGCGGCATGGTCTGCTCGCGTTCCCACTGGTAAATCGACTGGGCGCTGACGTCGATGAGTCGGCCGTAGTCCGCGGCGGACAGGCCGGTCTTGGCGCGGTGATTCTTCAACCACGCGGCGGAGTAACGGACCTGACGGTCGTTGGAATCGGGCGTCGGGGACTTTTCGAGGCGTCCCTTCTCCCGTTTTTCCAGGAACGCGACGCGTCGTTCGAGGTCGGTGACCTGACGCTTGAGCGCGGCGATGTCGCGGCGGTACTGGGCGCCCTTGGCTGCCAGGGCGGCCAGCTCGCTCTTCAGTTCCTTGCGAGCGAGGCGGGTGACTTCTTCCTTAAACGACTGCGTAAAGCTCATTGCTGGTATCCTTCCGACCCCGCGGTGATGTAAGTAAGCCTCGCATCCTATCAAATCACGGCGTTTTGTCGAATCCACCCGTATCGATTAAGTGTTTGGGTTCTTATTAAGATTCTGTCCCAAATGACGTGCTAAGATGTGCGAATGAGCCAAACCAAACTGCCAACTATCGTGATCTCGGGCCTGCTGATCGTTGTGGGCGTGGGGTTTTATTTCGCCACGGGACGCGCGAGCTTGACGGCGTTGATCCCCGCTTTTCTCGGACTGCCGCTGCTTCTGTGTGGCCTGGCATCGGTTGGGCCGCGCAGCACGATGATCGCGATGCACCTCGCGGTGTTGCTGGCGGCGCTGGGCGCCATCGCCGCGGGAGGACGCATCGCGTCGAGTTTGTCCGAGCCCAACGCGTTGGTGATCACCGAATTGGCCATCATGTTCGTCTTGTGTGTTTCACTGACGACGATTTATGTCCGATCCTTTATCAGGGCGCGTAAGAAGACAGTTGAATCGGCATGAGTGAGAACTGGCAAATCCGATTGCTCTACGACGGCCACTGCCCGCTGTGCAAGCGCGAGGCAAAGCTGTTGCGCCGTCGTGTGCGCCACGGCGAGGTCCTGCTTGAGGATTACACCGCGCCGGATTTCGACGCCGATCGGTACGGCGTAGAACGAGAAGCACTCGATAAGCGCATCCACGGCGTGCTGCCGAACGGGCAGATCGTCACGGGCGTGGAAGCGTTTCGAGTGGCGTATCGCGCGCTGGGGTGGGGCTGGTTGATTGCGCCAACGGGTTGGCCCGTTTTGCGGTGGGTGTTCGATGGGCTGTACGCGGTTTTTGCCAAGATTCGTCCGCGCCTGCAAGGGCGTTGTCAGCCGGGCGACGCGTGCGCAATCGAGCGGGATGGGTAAGGCAACGCCTCGGCGGCCGA
>JANQJT010000194.1 GCA_028281485.1 Phycisphaeraceae bacterium | reverse complement strand
GTGACGTTGACGATGATGCCGCAGCGGGCGTACGTGCTCTTACCAACACAAACGACCAGCACGTCACGGGGGATGTCGAAGACCTCGACGGTCTCGCAGAGGGCGAAGCTGTTGGGGGGGATGATGACGTGGTCGCTGCCGGTGTCGAGTGTGTCGTCGGTGACGAAGTTGCGGTCGTCGAACTGCTTGGGATCGACGATGGATTGGCCGCCGTCGTGGGGGGCGTTGGTGAAGATCTTGAAGACGGTGCCGACGCGGACGTCGTAGCCGTAGCTGGACACGCCGTAGCTGACCTTGCCGGGTCGCTTGATGTTCTCTTCGAACGGTTCGATGGGAACCAATTCACGGATTTGCGTGTCGCAAAGCACACCCATGTCAAAACTCCAAGCAGACAGCGGTCGGCCAGGCCGATCGGTGATTCTGTTTCGATTTTCCAATTCCACCACGCGGAGCCGCTTGTCTCGAGCGGTGATAGGGGCCCGAGTCACGGCACGACTCCAACGAAAACCACTATACAACTATATCTTGCGCCTTCAAGCGCAATCTTTACAAAATATTGTGGTACAAACTGTCAAATACCCTAAATGCCCGTTAGTGGGTGGGTTAGTCGGGTTAACTTTTTTAACGCGTGGTTATCGGACGAAATCACCTGACAACAGCGGACGGTTTATCCACAACGCGCCCCCCGCTTAGCCACGATTTCATCCCCAAAACGACGACGCGGGATGTTGTGTTACACTCGGCCGAGCGCCTGTCGCTGGCGCGTTACGCACCGATTTGTACGCGAGGTGAACGTTGTCCGATCCGTCCGATCATCCCCCCAAAGCCACGCCCCCGGAAGCTCCCCAATCGGAATCAATACCCCCTTCCGATTTCCCGGAGCTTCTTCCCCCCGAGTTCCCCGAGGACCCGGTCGATCTCCCGCTGCCCCCGGAAGGTGAGCCACACGAAGCGGCGCAAGACACACCCGGCTGCCCCGCCGCTGCGCCGTCGATCCCCGCGGGTCATCCCTTGCTCGAAGACCTGACCGAGCCGCAGCAGCGCGCGGTGGTCACAACGGAAGGCCCGCTGCTGGTGGTGGCGGCTGCGGGGTCGGGCAAGACGCGCGTGATCACGCGGCGTGTGACCTGGTTGGTCCGCGAGGTGGGCATCGCGCCGTGGAACGTGTGCGCGATCACGTTCACCAACAAGGCGGCCGGCGAGATGCGCGAGCGCGTGGCGACGATGGTCTCCGAGCGACAGGCGCGGGCGCTGACGATCTGCACGTTCCACGCGTTGTGCGTGCGCATCCTGCGCGAGTACGCGCAGGACGCCGATGTGAAAAACGACTTCGTCATCTACGACACCGACGACCAGAAGCGTGTGATCAAGAAGGTGTGCAAGGACCTGGAGATCAACACGAACAACTTCCCGCCGGACACGCTGCGCTCGACAATTTCCAATGCAAAGAACGAGTTGATCGACGCAGGCGCCTACGAGGCGGACGCCGGGGACTTCTACACGCGCATCGTTGCGCGCGTCTACAAGCGTTACCAGCGGGAGCTCCGCAAGAACGGCGCGGTCGACTTCGACGACCTGCTCATGCTCACCGCCAGGCTCCTGCGATCCAACGAGCAGGTCCGTCTCGAGCTGCAGGACCGCTACCAGTACCTGCTCATCGACGAGTACCAGGACACCAACCACGCGCAGTTCATCATCGCCCACCAGATCAGCGCCGGTCACCGCAACATCTGTGTCGTCGGCGACCCGGACCAGTCGATCTACGGCTGGCGCGGCGCGAACATCAAGAACATCCTCGAGTTCGAGCAGCACTTCGCCGACGCCAAGATCATCGAGCTGGGTCAGAACTGGCGCTCGACGCCGCAGATCCTGCGGGTGGCCGACACGCTGATCCGCAACAACAAGCAGCGCCGCCACAAGGACCTGTTCACCGCCAACGACGCGGGCGAGGCGATCGGCGTGGTGCACGCCGCCGACGAGGAGCACGAGTCGGAGATCGTCATCGAGTTCCTCCGCAAGCAACAGGCCGCGGGCAAGCAGTGGTCGCAGATGGCGGTGTTCTACCGGGTCAACGCGCTGAGCCGGGTGATGGAAGACGCGCTGCTGCGGTCGAGCATCCCGTACCAGGTGGCGCGCGGCACGGCCTTCTACCAGCGCAAAGAGGTCCGCGACGCCGTCGCCTATCTGCGCGTCCTGTCCAACCCCGACGACGAGGTCTCCCTGCTGCGCATCATCAACACGCCCACGCGCGGCATCGGCAAGGCCACCATCGAACACGCCCAGGCGTTCGCCGCGACCCACGGCTTGAGCCTGTGGCGTGCGATCGAGCGACCCAGCCAATTGGGCCTCGCCGCCCGCGCGACCGGCGCGCTCGACCGCTTCGTCAAGCTGTACGCCACCTGGCGCGACAAGATCGAACAGGTCCGCGAGAACCTCGTGTTCACCCCCGCGGTGCGCGACGCGGTCGAGATGATCGTGCGCGACAGCGGCCTCGAGGCCTACTACCAGAAGGAAGACGAGGACAAGCTCGACAACCTCTACGAATTGATCAGCTCCGCAGCTCGCTTCGACGAGGAATACGGCGAAGACGACGTGACGCTGGCAAGGCAGTTGGCCGACTACCTGGAGTCGATCGCGCTGGTATCGGATTCCGACGCGGTGCAGGCCGGCAGCGGGGCCGTGACGCTGATGACGCTGCACGCGGCCAAGGGGCTGGAGTTCCCCGTCGTCGCCATGATCGGTTTGGAGGAGGGGCTGCTGCCGCACAGCCGATCGTTCGAGGCGCCCGACGAGATGGAAGAGGAACGCCGCCTCTGTTTCGTGGGCATCACGCGCGCGATGGAGAGCCTGATGATGACGCACGCCCGCTACCGCACGGTACGCGGCATGCGCGAGCGCACCATCCCCAGCCAGTTCTTCAGCGAACTGCCCGCCGATGTGATCGAGAAACAGAACGTCTCCGGCTACGCCACCGCGCGATGGAACGATGAAGACGAGTCCGCCGAGCGCTTCGCGTTCGACTCGGGCGGCTCACGCAAGCCCGCCCGCCACCACCGGCGCAGCGGCTCGGACTTGGTAGAAGGCGTGTTGGTGCGCCACCCGCAGTTCGGTCAGGGCGTGGTCATCTCGGTCAGTGGGGTCGGCGCAAACGCCAAGGCTCGCATCAACTTCGGCGCAGCCGGCGTGAAGACGATGATCCTCGAGTTCGCACGACTCGAACGCGTGGACGAGTTTTAACACAAGGGATCAGCGACGACGGCGTCGGCTCACCGCCAAACCGCCCAACACCAGCAGCGCCGCCGATGTCGGCTCGGGGATCGTGGCGGGGCCAACGCCCGCCCCGTAAGATCCTGCAATGTCGCTGTAGAACACCGCGATCGCACCGGATGGATTCGAGCCTTGGCCGCCGGTTGCAGAAGACGGACGATTATCGAACAGCCAGTTGTCGACCATGGTTTGTAAGTCGAGGTGATTGACGACACCATCGCCGTTGCAGTCGCCGTTCTCCCAGTTCTTGCCGGTCTTACCCCAGTTGAGCGTCAGCAATGCCAGGTCGGTAGGATTTACCACGCCGTCGTGATTAGCATCGCCGGGCTGCGCATTGATCGCATGGTTGTCGTTAGCAGAGACCAGTGTGTAGATGGAGTTCGGGATTAACGCGCCGTCGACCGCCTGGACCTCGATCTGCAACTGGCTGACGACACCGGAGTCGATCTGCATGGTCAGGTCGCCGGTGACGTTGATCTGGTCGCTGGTCCCAGCCGCGCTGTCGGATAGTTCGAATTGGAACTTGCCGGTGTCGAGCACGCCGGCTCCCAGCGCGTTACCCTCGCCAGGGTATTCGATCTTGTAGTTGCCATCGACGGTGAGCGTGCCGACGCTGTTGCCGGAACTCAGGACCGTGGCATCCAACGCCCGGAAGACCGCAGAGCCGGTCTCGACCGTGCCGTCGCCGGCGATGGTCTGATCGATCTGCACGGTGTACTCGCTGAAGTCGCTCACGTCGAGCATGCCGGGGTTCAGGATCGTGATCGTGTTGCCCGTCGGGCCATCCTTGAGTTCACCTGCACCGGGATCGGGGGTGTCGGAGTGGATGGCGAGCGTGCCGGCTGAGATCGTCGTGGTGCCTTTCCAATAGTCATCGTTGCTGTTGGTGCCATTGGAAATGATCAACTCACCAACGCCGGCTTTGGTGATGTTGCTGTTGGAACCTGTGTTGATGGTGCCGTCGTGCAGGTCGGTGATCTGGCCGGTGATGAGGACCGTGCCCGTGCCGTCGAGCACGAAGTTGTGGTTGCCATCGGTATCCGGGGCGTCGAGCACGCCGCTGAGTGTCAGCGTGGTGCCACCATCGGCAGTGATAAGAGACTCACCCGAACCGGCCGGCGTGACCAGGCCCGAGCCGTCGATTTCAAGGGTTCCATTACCGGAGTCAGCCCGCTTGACGCTGCCCAAGGGCACATTGACGGTCGGCCATTGGATGTAGCGATAGTAATAGGGGAAGACCTGGCCCGCAGCGTTCACGCGCAGCGAGGGGTGAAATAGTCGCAGCTCCGCTCGATTGGTGTCTAGCCCCCCCGCCTCCAGCGCGGCGGTAGCAAACAACAGCGTTGCGATGAAACCCCAAAAAGAAACCCGGATCATGCCCTATCCCCTGCCTGCGGAAAATCGGTTCTGTGGTGCTTTAACCATACCTCATGGTTGGGCTATGAACAAGCGTTTCTCGCCGTAAATCCGCCCCGGTGACGAGTTGGTGTCACCAAATCCCGCGGCAGCCTGCCACCACGCGACGCTAACCGATTTCTTACAACACGCTTCGATGCAACCGGTTACATCCCGTTGTGTAAATGAGATGAATCAGGTATATTTTCGGGCTCGGAGGAACCCGACGGGGCACCCCCTGCCCTCACCTCCAGTGTGTAACGAAACAAGCGACCAACCCACCCCACCACACCCGTGAGGACCGCTGATCATGCCGATTGCCGATTACAACACCTACTGCAAGATGCTGGAGAACGCGTTCGAGAACAACTTCGCGTACCCCGCCATCAACGTCACCAGCGAGATCACCGCCAACGCGGCGCTGGCGGCATTCCAGGAACTCAAGAGCGACGGGATCATCCAGGTCTCCACCGGCGGCGGCAAGTTCGCCAGCGGCACGGCCGTGGGTGACATGGTGCTGGGCGCGATCTCGATCGCCGAGCACATCCACCGCGCCGCCGAGAAGCTCGACATCAACGTCGCGCTGCACACCGACCACTGCCCGCCCAACGCCGTCGACACCTTCATGATCCCGCTGATCGAAGAGTCCGAGCGACGCGTCGCCGAGGGCAAGCTGCCGCTGTACCAGAGCCACATGCTCGACGCGTCCGGCCTGCCCCTGGAAGAAAACCTCGACCTGTCCGTGCCGATCTACGAGCGCATGGCCAAGATCGGTCAGATCATCGAGATCGAGGCCGGCGTGGTCGGTGGCGAGGAAGACGGCGCCGCCGGCAGCGATGACACCCCCGCCGAGAGCCTGTACACCACCCCCGAAGACATGGTCCGCGTCTACGAGCGCATGGGCGAGGTTGACGGCAAGTACATGTTCGCCGCGACGTTCGGCAACGTGCACGGCACGTACAAGCCCGGCGCCGTCAAGCTCCGTCCCAAGCTCCTCAAGGAGGGCCAGGACGCGATCAAGGCCAGGTTCGGCGACGACGCCAAGTTCTGGCTGGTGTTCCACGGCGGCAGCGGCTCGGACAAGGCCGACATCCACGAGACGCTGGACTACGGCGTGATCAAGATGAACGTCGACACCGACTGCCAGTACGCCTTCAGCCGCGCCATCGCCGATCACTTCTTCAGCAACTACGACAAGGTGCTGATGATCGACGGCGAGGTGGGCGACAAGAAGAAGGGTTACGACCCCCGCGTGTACCTCAAGGCCGCGGAAGTCGCCATGGCCGATCGCGTCAAGGAGGCCTGCGAGGACCTGCGTTGCGTGGGCAAGACCCTCGCCGGCGCCGCGGTCGCCTGAGCCGATTGCGCAATTTGACAGATTCTCCCGCCCGCGGCCGTCTTACGGTCGCGGGTTTTTTGTTAAGCTGACCCGTTCGGATTGCAAATACAATAGCGAGGTTTCACATGCATGCTTGGCGATTAACTGAGATGAGCCGCGCCGCGGCATTGGTGATGGTAACGTGTGTTCTAACGCTTACCGCAGCTTGCGACGCGAACGAGCCCCAGACCACCGCTCCCGTCCAACCCGACGCGCCTCGGCCCAACATCATCTACGTCCTCGTGGACGACATGGGTTACGGCGACCTGGGCATCCACGGACAAAAGAACTTCACCACGCCCCACCTCGACGAGATGGCCAACCGGGGCATGCTCTTCACCCAGTCCTACTCCGGCAGCACCGTCTGCGCCCCCTCCCGAGCCACGCTGCTCGGCGGCCTGCACACCGGCCACGCCTGGCAACGCGGCAACGGCGGCCCCATCACCTTCCGCAAAGACCCCCAGGACATCACCGTCGCCACCCTCCTCAAACAGGCCGGCTACACCACCGCCATGTTCGGCAAGAGCGGCCTGTCCTGTAACACCGACGACGGCGGCCACGTCAACGACAAGGGCTTCGACTACTTCTACGGCCTGACCTCGCACGCCGCCGCCC
>JANQJT010000190.1 GCA_028281485.1 Phycisphaeraceae bacterium | reverse complement strand
CGTGTGGACGTGTGGACGTGTGGACGTGTGGCGTGTGGGCGTGTGGGCGTGTGGGCGTGTGGGCGTGTGGGCGTGTGGCGTGTGGCGTGTGGGCGTGTGCGAGAGGCGGCCGACGGAAATGATCAGCCGATAGCCAGTTCGAGCAGGTCGGCGACGCGCCCCTTGCCTTCGACGGGGTGACGGAGTTTTCTGGATTGGTGGATCTTGTAGGCGTTGCGTCGGCCGACGCGTTGGATGGTCAGGACCTTGGCTTCTTCCAACTCGTGGACGATCTTCTGCACGGCCCGCTCGGTGATTCCGACGCGCTCGGCGACGTCACGCAGACGCAGGTCGGGATCGTGCGCCAGACAGATGAGCACGTGGGCGTGGTGGGTGAGGAAGGTCCACCCGGTGTGCGATCCGTTCTTGGTGTCTTTGGTTCGGCCGGATGCTACCGCCATGACTGCCTCCGCGCCGCGGCTGGTGATTTATGAAAAATAGTACATGAATTACATTTCGTATAATACGTCGAGATCGCGTCGGATCAAGGGATTTGTGCGTTATATTTGACACGCGGTTGATAGGCGAACTATAGTTCGCCTGTTACCGTTCGTGAATAATGTTACATCTTTGTTAAGCGATTGCCGCTTGGGAGAGCCGGCCATGAGCCAAGACTGGAAAAAGCTGAATCTGCCCGCTGAGGCCGTGGAGGTGCTGTCGAGCGCCCCGGGCGTGGTGGTGGGTTCTGACGTAAACGATCTGATCGAATTGGCGTTGCGAGACGTCGATGCGCGGGGTTGGCACGAGGTGGCGTACGACGTGCCCGGCAAGGGTCGGGTGGTCGAGGCGCACGCGTGCCGGGTGCGTAACGGCGTGGCGGCGAACTACACCGAGGCGTACATGCGTCGCCGCGACCCGGACTGCATGGTCGTGGGTGATCAGCAGGCGACGAACAAGGTGCGTTACGAAGACCGGTTCGGCAAGTGCTTCTCGGGTCTGCGTGAGGAGTCGTTTGAGTGGCTGAAGAGCCAGGAGTTGGCGGTGTTTGCGTTTACCGCGGGCGTGGGCCGCAAGGGCCTGGATGCGGCGGTGATCGCGCCGGCCAACGCGGGATTCTTTGCGCTTGGGCTGGCGATGCTGCAGGGCATCCGCCCGATCGCGGAGCTCCCCGACGACTTCAAGCCGATGGTGATGATCTACGTCGCACCGCCCTTCCGTCACACGCACTTCGACAGCCAGCAGGTCGTGGTGCACAACCGCACCGACGAGTTGTACGAGCTGTTCAGCTACAACCTCTACCCCGGTCCCAGCGCGAAGAAGGGCATCTACGGCGTGCTGATCGATCGGGGCGAGCGTGAGGGTTGGGTGACGGCGCACTGTTCGACGGTGCAGGTCATCACGCCTTACGACAACAGCGTGACGATCATGCACGAGGGCGCCAGCGGCGGCGGCAAGAGTGAGATGCTCGAGCTGGTCCACCGCGAAGACGACGGCTCGCTGCTGATCGGTCGGAACGTCGTGACCGATGAGCGTCGACACTTGACGCTGCCGCGTGCGTGCAAGCTGCGTCCGGTGACCGACGACATGGCGTTGTGTCCCGAGCACCTTCAGGATGCGTCGCTGGGCAAGCTGCGGTTGCGGGACGCGGAGGAGGCGTGGTTTGTGCGTGTGAATCACATCGATTCGTACGGCACGGACCCGCACCTGGAGCGTTTGTCGCTGGACCCGCCGAAGCCCTTGCTTTTCTTGAATATCGATGCGGTGCCCGACAGCCGGGCGCTGATCTGGGAGCACACGGAGGACGAGCCGGGCGTGGCGTGCCCGAACCCGCGTGTGATCGTGCCGCGTGAGTTGGTTCCGGACATCGTGGACGGCGCGGTGACGGTGGACGTGCGCAGCTTCGGCGTGCGGACGCCTCCCTGCACGCGAGAGAATCCGTCATACGGCATCCTGGGTCTGTTCCACATCCTGCCGCCTTCGCTGGCGTGGCTGTGGCGTCTGACGGCGCCGCGCGGGCACGCGAACCCGAGCATCGTGGACACCGGCGGGATGACATCGGAGGGCGTGGGCTCGTACTGGCCTTTTGCGACGGGCCGCCGTGTCGACCAGGCGAACCTGCTGTATCAGCAGGTGATGCGTTCTCACAACACGCTGTTTGTGCTGTGTCCGAACCAGCACGTCGGTGCGTGGGAGGTGAGCTTCATGCCGCAGTGGATCACGCGCGAGTATTTGGCGCGTCGCGGTCACGCGGAGTTCAACGACGAACAGATCGTCGAGTCGCGTTGCCCGCTGCTGGGCTACAGCCTGCGTCACCTGCAGGTGGAGGGCGCGGCGATCGGTCACTGGTTCCTGCAGGTGGAGACGCAGCCGGAGGTTGGCGAGGAGGCGTACGACGCCGGCGCCGCGGAGTTGCGGACGTTCTTCCACGAGCAGCTCGAGCAGTTCCTCGAGCCGGACCTTCACCCGCACGCGCGGACGATCATCGAGGCGTGCTTGAACGACGCGAAGATCCCTGACTACGAGCAGCTGAGCACCGAGGCGTTCGAGCAGCAGGCGCTGTCCGGCGCGACGGCTTGACCGAATCCCTTAGATAACAACGCCACCTCGATGCGTCGGGGTGGCGTTTTTCGTTGCGCTCTTTGTGGGAGGTTACTTGAGGATGACGTCGAACCCGGCGGCGGAGGCGTGGGGCTGACCGTCACCGTAGGTGCGCGTGGTGACGAGACGGACGTAGCGTGCGGTGACGGGATCGAAGGAACGGATGCATGGGTTCCTCCTGGTGTTCGATCGGCGTGGACGCCATGGTAACGCCGGTTGAGAGCGCAATTACAGGGGTGAAAACGTCGTTTTCATTGAATCTTGCGGCCAGGGGGATTTATTGGGATGACATGGTGTAATATAGGGTGTGAGTTTACCCCCTACGGCAGGCCGCACCCATGCTGATCGGACGTGTCTTTGACATCAAGCGATACGCGGTTCACGACGGGCCGGGCATCCGCACGACGGTGTTTCTGAAGGGTTGTCCGCTGCGGTGTGCGTGGTGTCACAATCCGGAGAGTCAGTCGCGCGAGCTGGAGTTTCAGTGGCGACAGGACGCGTGTATTGCTTGCGATTACTGCGTGGATGCGTGTGAGTCGGGTGCGCTAGCGCGGGATGATGTCGAAGGCCAGCGTCGGGATATGGATCGGTGTGGGCGGTGCATGCGTTGTGCGGGGGCTTGTCCCTCGGAAGCGACGGAGGCGATCGGGCGCGACGTGAGCGTGGCGGAGTTGCTCGCGGAGATCGAGCGCGACGCGCCGTTTTATGCCGAATCGGGTGGCGGGGTGACGTTGTCGGGAGGTGAGCCGTTGATGCAGGGTGCGTTTGCGGTGGAGCTGTTGCGGGCGTGTGGGGAGCACGACCTGCACCGGGCGGTGGATACGTGCGGGAGTGTGCCGCGCGGGGCGTTGATGGCGGCGGCGGAACACGCGGAGCTGTTTCTCTACGATCTGAAACACATGGACGACCCGACGCATCGGTGCGTGACGGGGGCGTCCAATCGTTTGATATTGGAGAATCTGACGGCGCTGGCGGAGACGGACGTGGGGATCGAGGTGCGTGTGCCGGTGATTCCGGGTGTGAACGATGAAGCGGAGAACGCGCGGGCGACGGCGGCGTTCGTGGCGGGGTTGCGTCGGCCGATGCGTGTGCGGTTGCTGGCGTATCACCCGATGGCAGCGAGCAAGTATCGCCGGCTGGACATGCCCAACGGGATGTCGAGCGAAACCCGGCCGCCGAGCGTGGAAGCGATGGCGGCGTTCGCCGAGCCGTTTGTTGAACGTGGCTTGAGTGTAACCCATGACGGAGATCGATCGGATGAGTCTGTCCGTGCAGAGCGATGAGGTAACGGTGGTCAGTGAGCGCGTGGTGCGTTTGCGGCGTGAGAGCTTCGAGGCGCCGGTGACGCTGTCCGGTGAGCGTGCGGTGCTGATCACCGAGTTCTACGCCCAGCAGGATGGGAGGGCGTCGATCCCGGTGACGCGTGCGAAGGCGTTTGCTTACCTGTGTCAGAACAAGACGCTGTTTATCGGTGAGGACGAGTTGATCGTCGGCGAGCGCGGGCCGAAGCCGAAGGCGGTGTCGACGTATCCGGAGCTGACGTGTCACAGCGCCGAGGACCTGCGCATTCTCAATAATCGGCCAAAGACGCGGTACGTCGTTGATGACGCGGAGATCGAGGCGTACGAGCGGACGGTGATCCCGTACTGGCAGGGGCGAACGATGCGGGACCGGATCTTCGCGGGGCTGAGCGAAGAATGGATGGACGCGTACGAAGCGGGTGTGTTCACGGAGTTCATGGAGCAGCGTGCGCCGGGCCACACGACGCTGGACGGTCGGTTCTATAGCAAGGGGTTGAACGGCTTCAAGGCGGACATCCGGGAATCGATCGCGGAATTGGATGGTAAAGGGGGCGCAGAAGCGGATGCGAAGCGGGAGCAGCTGGAGGCGATGCTGATCGCGTGCGACGCGGTGATCGCGTTTGGCGAGCGTCACGCGGAGTTGGCTGAGCAGAAGGCGGCGGTGTGTGTCGACGAACAGCGTCGCGCGGAGTTGAGAAAGATCGCGGCGGTATGTCGTCGCGTGCCCGCCGAGGCGCCACGTGATTTCCACGAGGCGCTGCAGATGTACTGGTTCATGCACCTGGGCACGATCACGGAGCTGAACGGATGGGACGCGATGAACCCCGGGCACCTGGATCGTCACCTGATCGGGTTCTACGAGGCGGGTTTGGCTGACGGGACGCTGACGCGGGAGTCGGCCAAGGAGCTGTTGAGCTGTTTCTGGATCAAGTTCAACAACCACCCCGCCCCGCCGAAGGTGGGCGTGACGGCGGAAGAGAGCGGCACGTACAACGACTTTACGAACATCAACATCGGCGGGATTCTGACCGACGGGCGGGACGGTGTGAACGCGCTGTCGTACCTGATGCTGGAGGTGATGGACGAGGTGCACCTGCTTCAGCCGCAGGGCAATATCCAGTTGAGTCGGAAGAATCCGGATCGTTTTCTCAAGGCCGCGGCGCGCGTGATCCGCAACGGGTACGGTTATCCTTCGATGTTCAACGCCGACGGCGTGGTGGAACAGATGCTGCGGTGCGGCAAGACGATCGAGGACGCGCGGGACGGTGGGACGAGCGGGTGTGTGGAGACGGGCGCGTTCGGCAGAGAGGCGTACGTGCTGACGGGGTATTTCAACACGCCGAAGGTGCTGGAGATCACGCTGAACAACGGGGTGGACCCGCGGACGGGCAAGCGGCTTGGTCCGGAGACGGGTGAGGCGGGTTCGTTTGAGACGTTTGACGATCTGTTCGCGGCGTTCGAAACGCAGTTGAAGCACTTTGTCGAGATCAAGATCACGGGCAACGCGTTCATCGAACAGATGTACGCCAAGTCGATGCCGGCGGTGTTTCTGTCGGTGTTGATCGATGACTGCATCGCCCGGGGGCGTGACTACAACGACGGCGGGTCGCGCTACAACACGAGCTTTATTCAGTGTGTGGGCATCGGCACGATCACGGACAGCCTGTCGGCGATCAAAACGCACGTGTACGACGGCGGCGCGGTTTCGTTGGGGGCGTTGTGCGAGGCGATGCGAGAGAACTTCGCCGATGACGAGCCGCTTCGGTTGACGCTGAGCAACAAGACGCCGCGTTATGGCAACGACCTGGACGAGGCGGACGACATCATGTGCCGCGTGTTCGATGCGTTGGTCGCCGAAATCGACGGGCGACCGAACACGCGCGGCGGGCGGTATCACGTGGACATGTTGCCGACGACCTGTCACATCTATTTCGGTAGCGTGCTGGGTGCGTCGGCGGACGGGCGGCTTGCCTCGG
>JANQJT010000261.1 GCA_028281485.1 Phycisphaeraceae bacterium | reverse complement strand
CGGCGCCGCGGACGTCGCTGCGCCGGGCCAGGGTGAAGAACGCCACGCCGCCGAGGACGACGACGATGGCGATGGTGATGGCGATGGCGATGACTGCTGCGGTGCTCATGTCAGGGTCTCCTTTCGCAGTCGATCTAGAGCTCGAAGAACAGGCCATCCCGCCACGGCAGGATGAAGAGGAAGCCGGGGCCGCGGAAGAACGAGCCAATCATGACGAGCACCGCCCAGAACATCAGGTGCACGGTCATCAGGCTCGTCGCGAACTTGCGGTCCTCCGGCTTGTTGGACGGGTTGCGGTCGATGAACGGGGCGAGCACGAGCGCGATGAGGCCCATGCCCGGGATGGTCACGCCGGCGACCATCGGGTGGAACATCGTGAGCAGCTCCTGCAGGCCGAGGAAGTACCACGGCGCCTTCGACGGGTTCGGCGTCTCGTTGGTGTTGGCCAGCTGCAGCAGGGGGGCGTTGACCCACACCGAGAACAGGAACGTGAACGCGGTGCACGCCAGCGCGGCGACGAACTCGCCGACGAGCAGGTGCGGCCAGGTGTGCACCTTGTCGACCGGGGTCGCCTTGACGTCTTGGATCGACCCGGGCTTGACGACGGTGAGCAGGCGCTGGGTGTGCCCGCCCGGTCCGGCGCCGGCCGGGACGCCGCCGCCCGCGGCGGGCGCTGCGGCGACGACCGCGCCGACCTTGTCGGCGACCGCGACGGCGCCGCCACCGGCGGCCGCCTGGTTCTCCGCCTTGTTGTCCTTCGCCGCCTTGCTGCGCTGCAGCAGGTGCTCGGGGATGCGCGACGCCGCGGACGACGCCGCCTCGCTCGATGCGGCACCGCTCGCCGAGCCGCTCGACTCGGCCGCGCTGCCGCCATCGGCATCGCCGCCCGATGACGCGGACTTCTCGCGGGCCGCCTGGGCCCGCTTGAGCAGGTGCTCGGGGATCTCGGTCATCCGTGGCTGTCCTTGTGATCCGGTCGCGTTCGATCCGGTCGTGGGTGCTCCGGTCGTTGCATGGGTTCTACGTCACCTGTCGCCATCTTGGATCACAGCGGCCCGGAGATGCCGCCGTCCTTGCGGACTCTCCAGAAGTGGATCGCCATGAAGATGACGATGACGAACGGCAGGAACAACACGTGCAGCACGTACCATCGCAGCAGGGTCTCCGAGCCGATCTCGGCCCCGCCGAGCAGGACGAACCTGACCTCCTGACCGAACACCGGGGTGAACCCCATCATGTTCGTGCCGACGGCCACCGCCCACAGCGCAAGCTGGTCCCAGGGCAGCAGGTAGCCGGTGAACGACAGCAGCAGGGTGAGGGTCAGCAGGATCACCCCGATCACCCAGTTGAACTCGCGGGGTGGCTTGTAGGCGCCGTGGTAGAAGACGCGGGCCATGTGCAAGAACACGGCGAGGACCATCAGGTGCGCGCCCCAGCGGTGCATGTTGCGCACGAGCAACCCGAAGGTCACCGAGGTCTGCAGGTTCTGGATGTCGTTCCACGCCGCGGTGGTCTCCGGGCGGTAGAAGAACATCAAGAAGATGCCGGTGACCGTGAGCAGGATGAACAAGAAGAAGCTCAGCCCGCCGAGGCACAGGGTGTAGCTGACCTTCACCGCGTGGCGCTTCACCTTCACCGGGTGCAGGTGGTACAGCACCGAGTTCATGATGACGTAGCTGCGGTTGCGCGGGCTGTCGGTGTAGCCCTTGCGGAAGATCGAGCCCGGCCGGAAGATCGAGTTCCACGCCTGGCTCCCCTGCACCGCGTCGACGGTCGAGTTGACGCGGTCCTTCACCGTCTGGCGGGGCTTGTCGTCGATGATCTTCGCCATAACTCAGCGTTCCCCGGCCACGCCATCAGCTGCCTGCGCAGCCGGTGGGCGTTCGCTCGCTGGCGCTTCGCTCGCTCGCACGTCGTGTGCCTTCACCTTGATTGCTCGATCCATCACAGTCTCATGCCATAGCCGTAGCCATGGTTGTTGGTTCGCACGTGGGAGTTGCCCGCGGCCGTCGCCGTCCCCGCCTTGCCGAGGATGATGACGCCGGTCGGGCAGCGGTCGACGCACAGCGCGCAGCGCGTGCAGATGTCGTCGTCGATCGTGAACATGAACGCATCCGAGGGGTCGGTCCCCGGCTGCTCGGTGCCGACCGCGTCGTCGACCGCGTCGACCGACACCATGTGGATGCACTTCCACGGGCAGATGTCGACGCACCCCTCGCAGGCGATGCACTCGGTCTGGTCGATGTGGATGAACTGCTTCGGCTTCACCGCGCGGGTGAGGTAGTCGGCGTCGACCTCCACCAACGTGTAGTCGTCGGTGTACGGCATCATCGGCGGATTGGCATCCGTGGTCGCCATGATCAGCGTTCCCCGGCCACGCAGGCCGCGTCTGGGCGCTCGCTCGCTGGCGCTGCGCTCGCTCGCACGAGTGGTGATTCCTGCAACTTCATCATGCCTTCTTGACCAGGGGGCGGCCGTAGGTCGAGGTGGGCAGCTCCTTCGGCTTGACGTCGCCGCGCTTCTGCCACCAGATCGCCAGGTACACGAACAGACCGATGAACACGACGTGGATCAGGATCACGACGATGTCGCGCACCGCCTCGTACTGCAGCGTGATCGGGTTCCATCCGCCGGCCGACTGGGGCTTGAGGATGCCGCCCGGGCCGTAGAGCAGCTTGTCGCGGGACCACTCGAGGTTCTTGTCGGCGTGGTCGATCCACTGGTGCGGCACGATGCCGAACGCCAGGAAAAGCAGGCCGAAGATGTACGTCGAGCCGAGCATCGCCTCGCCCCACGAGAACGGCGCACCGACCTCGCGGCGCCGGCCGTACGGGATGATCGCCAGCGACAGCACGATCGTCGCGATGAACGACGCGATGAAGGCCTGGTTCATCCCAGGCCATTCGAGGACGTCGATGGCGAACATGGCGGTCATGGTACTGATCGGCCTCCCGTGAACGAAGTCTGGCAGCAGAGTGTGGCCACCGCGCCCGGTTGTGCGTAAGTTCACTGCGCTTCACGGCACATCACGTTCCCGTCGCGGTGACGTGACGGGAACGTCAAGATCCCGTCATGACGACGACACGATGACGTCGACCAGCACGTCGACGGTCAGATCGACCAGCACGTCGACCAGCACGTCGACCAGGACATCGACGGTCACATCGGCCGGCGGCGGAACGCGACATCGACCGACAACGCGACCGCGATCGACATGCGGTCGACGCCCGCGACGACCGGCCCGACCGCCAGCCGACCGGCCCGGGATTTCTCGTGCCGTCGAACCCGGCCGCTATCTTCGGCGCAGTGACCGAGATTCCCGAACACTTGCTGAAGCGCTCCCGCGATCGGCGGTCGGCGATCGGCAAGGGCGACGACGCCGGAGACGCCGGCGGCG
>JANQJT010000038.1 GCA_028281485.1 Phycisphaeraceae bacterium | reverse complement strand
GCGAGGGGTCGGGGTGTGGCAAGGGGAGGGGGTGTGTGGTTACACTACGCGGCTTGATTTTGAAGCCATAGAGCAGGTACGAGGTTTTCGTATGCCGACGATTAATCAGCTGATTCGTAATCCCCGCAAGTCGCCGAAGGCGAAGTCGAACGTGCGTGACCTGGACGCTTGTCCGCAGAAGCGTGGCGTGTGTCTTCAGGTTCGTACGGTGACGCCCAAGAAGCCGAACTCGGCGTTGCGTAAGGTGGCGCGTGTGCGTCTGAGCAACGGCAAGGAAGTGACGGCTTACATCCCGGGCGAGGGCCACAACCTGCAGGAGCACTCGATCGTTCTGGTGCGTGGTGGTCGTGTGCGAGACCTGCCGGGTGTGCGTTACCACGTGGTGCGTGGTTCGCTGGACACGCTGGCGGTGGACGGTCGCAAGCAGGGCCGCTCGAAGTACGGCGCGAAGAAGAGCTAATGATGCGGCGGCCCCGGGTCGCCGTTTTTTGACAACTGAATCCGATACCGGATGCGAGTAATCGTCACAGTGGCCTCTGCCGGCCGTGGCGGTGAACACAGGGTCCCGACGAGTCGGGGCGGATGAGCAAAAGGAGCTTTCCATGGCAGGAAGAATCACCAAGTCAGACGAGCAGCTGAAGCCGGATCCCCGCCACGGTTCGAAGGATCTGAGCCGTTTTATCAACTGCGTGATGCGTGACGGCAAGAAGACGGCTGCGCAGCGTTGTGTTTACGACGCGATGGACCTGATCGAGGAGCGTACGAAGGGCAGCCCGCCCGCGATCGAGGTTTTCGAGACGGCGATCGAGAACGTGCGTCCGCGTGTGGAGGTTCGCAGCAAGCGTGTGGGTGGTGCGAACTACCAGGTGCCGATGCAGGTGAGCCGCAAGCGTCAGCAGTCGCTGGCGTACCGCTGGATCATCAACGCGGCGCGCGGCGACAAGGGCAAGCCGATGAGCAAGCGTCTGGCGCGTGAGCTGTATGATGCGTTCAACCGCGAGGGCAAGGCGATGAACACGCGGGACCAGACGCACCGCATGGCCGAGGCGAACAAGGCGTTCAGCCACTTCGCCTGGTAAGCCGATTCGATTTGAAACCAGCGACCCGTCGCGTGTTTGCGCGGCGGGTTTTTATTTGGTGGTGAGGTGTGGAAAGAAAACGAGCCGAGGTCTGCGTTTAAGCCGGGCCTCGGCTCCGAGTGTTGATCGTCGGTCGAGGGTGTTTTGCTCCTTGTAGGGGGCCTCGACCGACACCCCGATTCTCTCGCTCTACATTCCAACACTCTGCTCTCTGGGTTGCATTTTACCCGGGGGGATGTGGGGCCCCAAGAGAATTCGGTGAGGTGTTTGAATCGGATGTCGAGGGGCTGTTTTTGTGTGGGTTTTGGGGTTGCAATGGGGGGTTAAGGGGGAAGCGGGTTGATATGATCGCGGGCTATGGTTGAGTCGGATCGCTATCACCGGCAGCGTTTGGTTGGGCCGATCGGGGAGGCGGGTCAGGTGCGGCTGCGCGCGGGGCGCGTGCTGCTGGTGGGTTGTGGGGCGCTGGGGACGGTGAGCGCGGAGCTGCTGGTGCGCGCGGGGGTGGGGCGGATTCGTATCGTGGACCGGGATGTGGTGGAGCTGACGAACCTGCAGCGGCAGGTGTTGTTTGATGAGGACGATGCGGCGCGGGGGTTGCCGAAGGCGGAGGCGGCGGCGGCGAAGCTGCGCGCGATCAACAGTGAGGTGGCCATCGAGGCGGTGGTGGCGGACTTTTCGCCGGGCAACGCGGCGGGGTTGGCGGCGGGGTGCGACGTGATCGTGGACGGGACGGACAACTTCGAGACGCGGTACCTGTTGAACGATCTGTCGGTGAGCGCGGGCGTGCCTTACGTGTACGGCGGTGCGGTGGCGACGAGCGGGACGGTGATGGTGGTGTTGCCTGCGACGGCGGGTGGTGATGCGACGTGGGA
Source organism: Phycisphaeraceae bacterium (assembly GCA_028281485.1). Taxonomy (GTDB): domain Bacteria; phylum Planctomycetota; class Phycisphaerae; order Phycisphaerales; family Zrk34; genus JANQHD01. Next base: position 346 of record JANQJT010000038.1, on the reverse strand, counting down.
GCGGGCGGGTTGTGTGGGGCCGTGTTTGCGGTGTGTCTGGCCTGACGTGCCGGGGGCGGGTGGGATGACGTGTGAGACGGCGGGGGTGCTGGGGTCGGTGAGCACGATGGTGTCGAGCATGCAGGTGACGGAGGCGGTGAAGGTGTTGGTGGGGGATTGGGAGGCGGTGGATCGTCGGCTGCGGTGTGTGGACGGGTGGGCGAACACGTGGCGGGCGGTGGAGATGGGCGGGGCGCGGGATGAAGCGTGTGTGTGTTGTGGGCAGCGGCGGTTTGAGTTTTTAAAGGGTAAGGCGTTCAGCTCGGTGGTGAGCTTGTGTGGGCGGAATACGGTGCAGGTGAAGCCG
>JANQJT010000036.1 GCA_028281485.1 Phycisphaeraceae bacterium | reverse complement strand
CGAGGCGCTGGAGAAGGGTGCGCAGATCGCGGTGGGTACGCCGGGCCGCGTGATGGACCTGCATCAGAAGCGCAGGCTGCCGTTCGACAAGCTGCGCTGGGCGGTGCTGGACGAGGTGGACCGGATGCTGGACATCGGCTTCCGCGAAGACATCCGCAAGATCCTCAGCAAGATCAAGTGCGATCACCAGACGGTGTTCGTCAGCGCGACGATCAGCGACGAGATCGAACGGCTGGCGCGGCGATTCATGAAGGACAACGTGCGGAAGATCGTGACCACGTCGGCGGCGTTGACGGTGAGCCAGGTGACGCAGCACTACCTGCCGATCCACTGGAAGGACAAGAAGCGGCTGCTGGTGCACCTGTTGAAGCACGAGGAGCCGGCGCTGACGGTGGTGTTCTGCAAGATGAAGTCGACGGTGCGCGACGTGACCGGTTACCTGAAGCACAAGGGGATCGAGGCGTTTGAGATTCACGGCGATCTTGCGCAGGGCAAGCGGAACCGGATCATGGAGCGGCTGCGCGCGGGGAAGCTGGAGGTGTTGGTGGCCAGCGACCTGGCGGCACGCGGGTTGGACGTGGAGGGGATCACACACATCATCAACTTTGATCTGCCGGAGGACCCGGAGGTGTACGTGCACCGGATCGGTCGGACGGCGCGTGCGGGGCGGAGCGGTGTGGCGTGGAGCTTTGTTGAGCCTGACGAGGGGCAGCGGCTGACGGAGATCGAGAAGCTGGCGGGTGTTTTGATCGACAAGAAGGACTACGACGACTTCGTGCCGAAGCACGACCCGGCGGTGAAGAAGCCCAAGGAAGAAGAGGGCGAGATCAAGCGCGAGCGTTACACGCAGGCGGTGGGCACGGGCGACGGCGAGACGCTGGACCCGAACCTGTTTCCCGGTGGCGTGGTGCCGACGGGGCCGCCGCCGAAGTCGCTGGGGTCGCGGATGCGTTCGCGGCGCGGTCGGCGTTAATCTTTAAAGACTCTCATGAACGAGCCACAGGTCTGTCATCGATGCGGCGTGGAGTTGAAGCCCGGCGAGGGTGACTGGTGGCTGGTGAAGATCGAGGCGATGGCGGACCCGTACCCGGCGGCGATTAACGCCGAGGATTTGGCGCGCGACACGCGGGCCGAGATGGCGGAGCTGATCGGCGCGATGTCCGAGATGAGCGAGCGCGAGCTGCACGACCAGGTGTATCGCCGGGTGGCGATCACGCTGTGTCACGGTTGTTATAAGCGGTGGATCGAGGACCCTGCGGGGTCGTGACCGCCCTACCTAGAGCAGGCCGAAGTCTTTGAGCAGCGTTTGCAGCTTGGCGCGGTTGTCGTCTGCGATGGGGCACATGGGCAGGCGGAGTTCGCCGGAATCCATGCCGCACAGCTGCATGGCGGCCTTGATCGGGATGGGGTTGGTTTCCAGCGAGAGCATGCCCTTGAACAGACCGAAGAGGTTCAGGTGCATGTCGCGTGCGCCGTCGTAATTGCCGGCCAGGGCCGCGTCGCACATCTGCTGGACGCGGTCGGGCAGGAGGTTGGAGACGACGGAGATCACGCCCACGCCGCCGCAGGCGATGAGGGGCAGCGTCATGGAGTCGTCGCCGGAGAGGACGGCGAGCTTGTCGCCGCATCGGGCGACGGTTTCGGTGACGTCGTCGATGGAGCCGGTGGCGGCCTTGATGGCGACGATGTTGTCGTGTTGTGCGAGGCGTTCGATGGTGTCCTGCGAGAGGGCGACGCCGGTGCGACCGGGGATGTTGTAGAGGACGACGGGCAGGCCGCCAGAGTCGGCGATGGCC
>JANQJT010000317.1 GCA_028281485.1 Phycisphaeraceae bacterium | reverse complement strand
TCGAGGTGCTCGCGGACGATCCGGCACAGGTGCTGGTGCTGGGCGGGACGGTGGACGGCGTGCTGCGCAGGCAGACGCTGTCGGCCGGCGACGAGAGCCCGCTGGGTCGACGCGAACCGTTGCCGCTGCCGGAATCGGAGAAGGCCGTGACGTGGACCGGCATCGAGATCGACGGCAAGCCGGCGGTGATCGTGGTCGACCCCGATCAGCCGCGCCTTTTGGTGTACTACAAGGTGGCCGGCGGCTGGTCCGCCGCCGAGAGCTACCCCTCGGTCAGCAACATCGAATCGATCGCCGCACCCGCCGGGCAACCCGGCACGCTGCTGTTGCGGGTGAAGGACGCCACCGGCCTGCACATCAGCCAATGGCAGGACGGCCGCATGTCTTATCCCCGGCCCCTCGAACTGGACACCGCATCGGATGAGGAAGCCAAGGTCATCGCCATGCAGCGCACCGCCGACACCACCTGGATGGTGCGCACGGTCGGCACCGATCTGCAACTGCTGACCTGGCAGCCGGGCTCGAACGACCCGGTCATCCACACGCACAAAGCCAACGCCGGCGCCGCGGAGTCGGCGGTCTGGCTGGGCGGCACACGCGTGGTGGTGCTCGATCAATACAAGCGTGACCCGCGCTACCTGGTCATCGACAACGAAGGCCAGGCGCACTCCACGACCCCCGCGCACCTGAAGAAAACCTCACTCGACGCGTTCACGGTGATCGACCAGGGCGGGCAGCTCAAACCCGCGTTGTACGTCGACGGCGTGTTGCAATGGCTGGATGACGACCTGCAACCGACCGATCAGGTCATGCTGCCCGACGAACTGAAGATCAGCCGATACGTGCCGATCGAAGGCGGAGCGGCGTGGGCGATCGAACCGGGCGGCGAGCGCGTGCATCGGCTCGCGCCCGACCAGGCGGGCGTCATGCGTCCGACCACCAGCCACGATCTGCCCGGCGGCGTGACCCTCACGAACGATCCGGTCGTCGGCACGGTGCTGGTCGATCGCTCGCAGCTGATCAAGCTCTCACCCGGCACGCCGATCGAGCTGAAAACTTCGGAGACCCTCGACAGCCGCACCGGGCGGCCCAGCGGCGTCCGCGAGGCGACCTTCCACCGCATGCTCACCACCGACATCGACGGCGACGGCAGCGAAGAAGTGATCCTCACCGACGACCGCCGCCATCAGCTGACCGTGCTGCAACTGAACGAGGACAAGATGGAGTCGATCATCAGCTGGCCGGTGTTTGAAGACAAGGCGTACCCGTACGGCGGAGAGTTTGGAAACGACCTGGACAACGAGCCGCGCCGCGTGATCGGCGCCGACCTCGACGGCGACGGCAAGCAGGACCTGGTGCTGCTCAGCCAGGACCGCGTGGTCATCTACCTGGGTCGGGAGAACTAAGCATGAAACACGTTTCTAAAACGATACTGGGCGGAATGATTGCGTTGGTCGTCGCGGCCGCGACGACGTCCGCGTTTGATCCCGGAGACCGCGTGACCGTGACGCTCATCGGCGGCGCGACGCTCGAGGCGGAGCTGCTGCGGCAGAGCGACGAGGCGGTCGTCCTGGACATCGGTCACGACGTGGTCCGCCTGCCCGCCGATCGCGTGCTGCGCATCGAGGCGACCGACGGCACCGGCTCGACCGATCGCACCGAGCAGCAGGACATCTACGTCACTGGCACGCTCGAGCCCCAGCCCGTCCCCACGCTGGTCAAGCGGTTCGGCGACTCGGTCGTCATGGTCAAGACCCCGGTCGGCCTGGGCAGCGGCTTCATCATCTCCGAGCACGGCCACCTCATCACCAACTACCACGTCGTCGAAGACGAGACCAAGCTCATCGTCACCGTATTCATGAAGACCGAGACCGGGTACGAGAAGAAGGACCTGGAGCACGTGAAGATCGTGGCGCTGCAGCCGCTGCGCGACATCGCCCTGCTGCAGATCGACATGGACGAGGTCGAGGGGTATCGGCCCGAGCCGATCGTGATCGCCGAGACCGAAGACCTCAAGAGCGGATCGCTGATCTTCGCGATCGGCAACCCGCTGGGCCTGGAGCGCACGGTCACACAGGGCATCGTCAGCTCGACGACGCGCACCATCGGCCACCTGCGTTTCATCCAGACCGATGCGGCGATCAACCCCGGCAACTCCGGGGGCCCGATGTTCAACGCACGCGGCGAGGTGGTCGGCATCGTCTGCGCGGGTCACACCTTCTTCGAGGGCCTGGCCTTCGGCATCCCCTCGTCTGATCTGATCGACTTCCTGAAAAACCGCGAAGCGTTCCTCTACGACGCGGCGCAACCCAACAGCGGGGTCACCTACCTTGAGCCGCCCTACAACAATCCCGACGGCGATCGGGACGATTCCGAGAAAGGAAACCAGCCGTGAAAACCCTCCGAATCAACACCCTGGCAACGGCGCTGACGCTCGTCGTGGTGATGACCACGATGGCCCGCGCCGAGCCGATGCGCTCCAGCTTCGAGTGCCTGCCGGCCAACACCGTGATGGCCGTGCGCGTCCCCTCGATGGACGAAACCGGCGAGCTGTTCCGCACCAACACCAACTTCGGCCGCGTCATGTTCAGCCAGGATCGCTGGGACGCGCTGATCGAGTTCATCCAGCACGAGGAGCCCGACGACTGGGCAGAGTTCGAAGAAGCACTGGGCAAGGTCGGCCTGGAGTTTGAAGACTTCCACAGCCTCCTGGCCGGCGAGGTCGGCTACGGCCTGACCGGTGAGCTCGGCGAGGACAAGCAATCGGCGCTGATCTGCGGCTTCCTCTGGACCACGCCCGGCGCCGAGAAAGCCGAGAAGTTTGTCGCGGCGATGATGCAGGCCCTGGAAGACAACGCCGACGACTCGGACATGCCGACGCGCACGGACCTGGAGATCGCCGGTCACGACGTGATCCACCTGGCCACGGACGACGAGCCGATCGATATCTTCCTGGTCACCATGGGTGATCGGCTGGTCATGATGCACACCGTGAACCTCACGGATGACGAAGACGACGCCCGCGACGTCTGGGCGGGGACCGATCGCTCCGCCGCCACGCTCGCCCGCTTCATCGTCGCGCACGAAGACGGCCCCGAGGGCGAGTCGTTTGCGTCGCGTATCCTGGCCACGCCCGGTATGGCGGCCGCGATGCCAGAGGGACACACGGTGCTGGAGTTCTACGCCGACGTGCGCCCCGTGATGCAGATGCTCAATAACGGACTGGCACAAGACGAAGACAGCTACGATTACGAAGAACAGCTGCAGATGCTCCAGGTCTTTAAGGCGCTGGGGTTGGACAACATGGGCACGATCGGTCTGAAGATCACGCTCGACGGACAGATCACCCGGTCGGGCTTCTTTATCGAGGCCCCCGCGCCGCGGCAGGGCCTGATGAAGCTGATGGATCAGCCCGTCGTTCAGCCGGGCGTGCCCGCGTGGGTGCCCGCGGACGTCGTAGACTACGGTCACATGAGTTTTGACGCCGGTGAGGCGTGGCAGCTGGCGCGACAGATGATCATCGACATCGGCGGTGAACAGGCCCAGAACTTCCTCGATCAGATGGTCGAGATGAACGTCATGGCGTTCGCCCAATCCGATCTGACCACGATCCTCACGGCCATGGGCAATCGCGTGCACGTGCTGACCTACCCGCCCACCGCCGACCCGACCGGTATCGGTGAGATCCGGCCCGATCAGCAGAACCGCATGGCCGTCATCTGGAAGCTGTCGGACGAGACGGTCTGGCAGCAGGTGATGCTCGGCGCAACCGGCGCAGCGATGATGTCCAACGGCATGGTCGTGCCCGCCGAGGAGCAGGGCTTCACGGGCCTGCGCATCGGCCCGATGGTCGAGATGGACGGCGCGCTGATGCTCGGCAAGGGCTACCTGGTGCTCGGCTTCGGTGAGAACGTCACCACCCCCGTGCTCAGCGCCCTGACCAACCCGCCCGCCGACGAGGGGGCGCTGGTCAACAGCGAGGCCTACCAGCAGTTCAACACGCTGTTCGATGCCAAGCCCGGCGTCACCTACCAGTACACCGATACCCGGCGCTACATGGGCATGCTGTATGACGTGTTCAAGATGGGCTTCGACCAGGGCGTCGCCGGTGTGCCCGATTCGGAGCGCGAGAGCATCGATCGGCTGCGTGAGTTGATGCCGACACGCAAGGAACTGATGGATTCGTTCGGCCCGGCCGGCGGCCACAGCTACGTCAACGAGCACGGCATGGTCGCTGAGAGCATCATGTACATGCCCAACGATCAGTAACCGCTCGTTCGTTACAACCACAAAAAACCCGGTCTCTGGTTAGACCGGGTTTTTTCATGGGCCGATGTGGGATGCGACTGGCCCGTGCTGTGTGAGATCGCGTCTATCGACCAGCGTCAAATCCTCTTGTCCCGGGTTCCACGTCGTCGGCTTCGAAGGCATCGCCCACGCCGAACGCCTGCTGGGACGTCTCGCCTGCGCCGCCAAACCGTGAGAACCCTTCGCCCTCGCTGCC
>JANQJT010000266.1 GCA_028281485.1 Phycisphaeraceae bacterium | reverse complement strand
CGCTTTTTGAAAATCTGAGTGAGTTCCGGGACTTGCGGCCCGCCGACGAATGAGCGTCGGCGGGTGCAGAGACTAGTAGCCTAGATTTTTCAACGTGTTGCCACGGTCCGCGTGGCGTGAACAACAGTTGGCGGGAAACCAGTTCAGGGTTCGAACCGACTTTCTTGAAGAAGTCGAGTTGTTCAGCCGGTGTTCCTTCCGAAGCTAGTTTTTTGGCTCGTTTGCTTGCTTTTAAGAAGCGAGCCATCGGTTCTAACCGATTCAGGTCACTTCGCTCCAATTCAGCGATTTCTTCGTCGAGTGACTGTCGCTGTGCGACCAGTTCGGATTTGATTTCGCGATAGCGAGATTTTGAGATCACCCCGTCAAGCCAGCCTTCCTCCGCCCTAGAGAGCTTATCCTGTAGCCTCTGTCGTTCCTCATCCAATTCAACCCGTTTCCTCTCAGCCGCCTCAGCAAGGCGGCTTTGCTCGTCTGTGAGCATCTCCAACATTCCCTCCACCCAATCATCGGGGAGGGAGAGTCGAAATAGTGCTTCTTTGATCTGCTGTGAGATTGATTCTTCTCGAACTGCAGGTCGGTATTCGTGCTTGCAGGGTTCTTTGCGTTTGGAGCAATGCAGGTAGACATGCCCCTTGCTTGTTTCGGATGTCACCATGCCCCCGCAGACCGAGCAACGGATGAGTCCTCGGTATAGGAAGGGCTTCAGCCCCTTGCTCTTGGGTCTTGACCGCTTGGACATGACACTCTGACAGCGATCAAACAGTCGTTTGGATATCAGTGGCTCATGAGTACCCTCCATCAGTTCACCCTTGAACCGGAATGAACCGTAGTAGACGGGATTTTGGAGCATCCGCTGGGCGGTTGAGGGTGAAATCACCTTACCGTGGGTTCCCTTGACACCCGCTTTTCTTAGAAGTGAAGCAATCTGCTCAAGTGTGTAGTTGCCCGTACTGAATCGCTCAAAAGCCCGAGTGACGTGCGGGGTCACCTTCGGATCAGGCACCAAACATCTACGTTGGGGATGGTTGAAGTATCCAAGAGGGGCCGGTCCCGGCCACACTCCTTCAGCTGCCTTACGGCGTTTACCCCGTCTGATGTTCTCGGAGAGGTTATCGACGTAATACTTCGACTGGGAGAACATCACGGCAAGCATGAGCTTGCCAGATGCCGAGTTTTCGTATGTAAATGTGGGGAACTTCAGGTCGTGTAGTACCCCGATATCCAAGAGATCCATGATGTGTCCACCGTCCCGTGAGTTGCGGGCAAGGCGGTCGGGATGCCATGAAAGTATGCCATGGGCTTCACCCACTTCAATCCGACGAAGCATTTCATTGAAGACGGGTCGGCCAGGCCGTTTAGCTGATTGCTTTTCGAGCAAGACATCAATGACGTTGAGATCATTGCGTTTCGCGAACTCACCCAACTCTGACCGTTGATCTGATATGGAACGCACCTGACGAGACTTGTCGTCCGTCGATTTGCGCAGGTACATGATGTATTTGATGGGTTGGTGTGACATATGGCTTCCTCCGTGAAGCGTCAGAAATGGCTTCATTGCGCCATATTATATCACAGATACAAGACACGCCCACAGCATGTTAGAGGTATCATATATGCGGGTGAGACTCAGATGACCACATAATGTATGGGCATGCTAATGGGCTCGACATACTGTAGCCGACACACATGCATTGCTTGGTATGTAGTTATACACACATTTTATGTCAATCAACATTTTGTTTTACTAGAGATAAACAATGTATGACTTCAAAACTCTCTCTCCATATGATTTTGAGATTCTTGTTCGAGATCTGCTCCAACAAAAACTGAACGTCATTCTTGAGTCTTTTAAGCCCGGCAAGGATGAGGGAGTAGATCTTCGACACGCCACTGCACAAGATGGCTCGCTTATTGTGCAATGCAAGCATTACGCCAATACCGGATACCGTGGCTTGCTAGCCACACTTAAGAAAGAGCGCACAAAAGTCCAAGATCTCGCCCCCAAGCGTTATTGTGTTGCCACATCCGTTCCACTTTCACCCTCCAATAAACGAGAGATTGGGGATCTATTCAAACCGTTCTGCCGCAGTGACTCCGATATATTTGGGCAAGAAGATCTGAACAACTTCCTTGGACTCTATCCGGATATCGAGCGTCAACATTACAAATTATGGCTTACAAGCTCTTCGGTTCTTGAGAGAATTACACATAGTGATGTGTACAATCAGACGCTAGCAATCGTCGAGGACATACAACAGAAGGCCCATCTTTACGTACAGAACGAAAGTTTTTCTGACGCGATCAGAATTATCCAAGACCACAAATACTGCATCATTTCTGGTATTCCGGGTATCGGAAAATCATTTCTCGCAGAGATGATGCTTCTTGAGCACATACGACTAGGCTATGAACCCGTCGTGGTTAGGAGCCATATTAGTGAGGCATTTAAACTTCTCAAGACGGGGAAGAATCAGGTTTTCTACTATGACGATTTTCTAGGACAAACGGGCTGGGAAGACAAACTCGACAAAAACGAAGAACAGACCATTCTTGATTTCATCTCCTATGTTCGCAGGCATCAACACGCAACATTTATCCTCACCACTCGAGAATACATTCTCCAGCAGGCTCGCAATGTTTATGAGAAGCTACAGGCGGCCGATTTTGACCACGCCAAATGCATCATCAATCTGGATTCATACACTCGGCGTAACAGAGCACACATATTGCTTAATCATTTATATTTCTCCGAACTTCCTATTGATCATCGCCGAGCTTTAATCCGAAAAGATCCCTTACTTAAAATTATTGACCATAACAATTACTCGCCTCGCATCATCGAGTGGATGTCTGCCATAAATAAAGTGCGCGACTGTCCTGCAGCGGAATACCCAACTCTCTTTTTGTCAACGCTGGACAATCCAACCGTGCTCTGGTTGCAAGCGTATCGCAATCACCTAACACCGGTCGCCCGCAGCATGCTGTTGGTTTTGTTTTCATTCCATGGCGGAGTAGATCTAAATGATTTGCGTGAGGCATTTGAAGCATTCAGAATACAAGAGGTCATAGCATATGGAGTCGCACGATCTGCCAATGAATTCGATGTGGCTCTTGAAGAATTAGAAGGTACTTTTGTGAGGTGCGAGCGGAACGGCGATGTAATTGTTGTTTCATTCCATAATCCATCAATCCGTGACTTTCTCGGAAAGCATCTAGCAAGCAATGTCGACCAAGCAGACATTCTATGCGAAAGCCTTGTATTCTATGATCAGTTTAGGGGTGTTTTTTCACCTCAGGCGACACGACATCAGCGCGACCCAATCCACCTTGGCGAGGGAGCGGCAGATGAGACAGTTGCAACCGCGGCTATCCGTACAGTATCGCGGACAGCAAAGCGGCATGTCTTGCGAACTAAAGCTGATGGTTCAACAATAGTCCTTAACATTGTTACGACAACCTGCGAGCAGAATGTAGCTCATGCCTTGAGAATGGCTAGCGAAATGCCTTCGCCACAAGCTACGATGATTGCACTCGGCATACTGCAACAACAAGAACGTAGGCTTGTAGAAAGTAAAGCCAATATGGGTGATATTGCTGCTGTGATTACTGCAGCAGAGAGCATTGCTGGAGTATCATCTTCAGTTAAATCAATAGTAGGTGCTGCATGCACGGTGTTCGAGAACATTGATGTATACGACGAGCTTGAACAATTTATCGCTTTAGAGAAGTTTATTGATGTGACCTCGGATACAATTTCTACGGAACTTATCGAGCGAGTTGGAAGCGACCTTGAAAAACATGCAGATGAGGTGTTTGATTGGGATATTACCCAAGCCGATGACGAATATGAATTGGATGAGCTTACAGAAACAGTTAAATCACTTGAACACACTTTTCATGTCAATCTAAGTAATATATACGACAGAATTGATGACCAGAAAGAAGAGCTGAAGGCGCACTGCGATGAATTACATGACGATTGGCGTGACATTGACCGCCCCGAAACCCCAGACGCAGATGACATGGAAATTATCGCAATGTTCGGCAGCATGTTTGAATAAGTAATTTGTAACAAATGAACCCTGAACTGGTTTCCCGCCAACTGTTGTTCACGCCACGCGGACCGTGGCAACACGTTGAAAAATCTAGGCTTCTAGTCTCTGCACCCGCCGACGCTCATTCGTCGGCGGGCCGCAAGTCCCGGAACTCACTCAGATTTTCAAAAAGCGGAGAGGGCGGGATTCGAACCCGCGGTAGGGGTGTATACCCCTACGCCGGTTTAGCAAACCGGTGCCTTCAGCCGCTCGGCCACCTCTCCATCGGCTTGAGGTCTTCTATACCATCGGCCCGCTCGCGGGCGAGTTTGAACAAGCTATCGCACAATCCCCGCCGGGTCAAAAGCGTTAACTGGGGGCTCGAATCCGATCCATCGGATCTTGCGTAAGATCCGTGTAACCTCGGCTCAGCGGCGAGCATTTCAGGAGGTATCCGTCAACCCCGGCGGGTTTGTTCCAAGCCACGTGATCACATGAACACCCCGGCCTGTCAATTTGTCTTACCGCGTTGCGATCGCCGCGATCCCATGCAGTTATCGCTCGACGGTACCGGTCTGGTCCTGTTCTAGCCGCGCCGCTTCTTATTGCCTGCCGTTTGAGTCATGAGACGGCTCTCTCTATCCCATTCATGCACTTGCCGCATCGTGGCCCGCGTGAATTGCTTGTCAGGGCTTATGCTCACCGGCGGGAATCTCCGGCCGGTCAAACACATCGGATAACATGCGGTGCCGTCTTTTGTCGGCGATGCCGTTTGCTTTGTAGAGGGCTGCGACATGAAATTGCCCCAACTGCTTCGGGAAGTGCGCGGTTGCAGGGAATGCGAAGGGCGTCTGCTCGAAGAGCCCCGCCCGCTGCTGCAGGGTTCGGTCACCTCGCGCGTTCTTATCATCGGCCAGGCCCCCGGGCTCGCGGCCCATACCAGCGGGGTCCCGTGGGACGACCCCAGCGGCAAACGCCTTCGCGACTGGCTGGGTGTGACCAACGAGGTGTTTTACGACCCCGATCGGATTGCGTTGATGCCGATGGGGTTCTGTTATCCGGGAAAGGCCCGTTCGGGTGATGCGCCGCCGCGGCCCGAGTGTGCGCCGCTCTGGCATCCGGCGTTGATCGAGCGGTTCTCGGCGGTGCGCCTCACGGTCATCATCGGCCGCTACGCGATCGAGCGCTATCTGCCCGATCGGTTTGGTTCGATCACCGAGGCGGCTCGCGCCCACGCGGAGCTTTTGCCCCGCAGGGTTGTGCTGCCGCACCCCTCACCCCGCAATAACATTTGGCTGAAAAAGAATCCGTGGTATGAGCGAGACGTCCTGCCGGCCTTGAGGCGGCGCGTGAGATGCGTATTGGCCGGCGCATAGCAGGGCCCAACCAAAAAATCGCCCCTGCATACGGGGCGATGTGAATCGATCAGTGGGGCGGATGGGTTCGGGCCGGTGCGTTTCGGGGGCCGGGTAGAGCTTCCGGGGGTCGGGGGTTAGGCTTAGGCCGACTCTTTCTTCTGCACTTGGTCGAGCTCGGCCAGGGACTTGTGTCCGTTGACGGCGTCGGCGTCGATGATGTAACGCAGCCCCTCGTTTTCCATGTCCGGCAGGTCGTACATCATGTTGAGCATGACCTCTTCCATGACCGCACGCAGGGCGCGGGCGCCGGTGTCGCGGGCGATCGCGCGTTGGGCGATGATGTGCAGCGCCTCGTCGGTGAACTCCACCTCGGCGCCCTCCATCGCGAAGAAGTGTTGGTACTGACGGGTCAGCGCGTTCTTCGGCACGGTGAGGATGTTGATCAGCGCGTCTTCGTCCAGCGGCATCAGTGGGGTGATGACGGGGAGTCGGCCGATGAGCTCGGGGATCAGGCCGAACTCGAGCACGTCGTCGGGCATGACCTGGCTGAGTACCTCGGCACGGCCCTCGGCGGAGGTGTGGTCCTCCTGCTCGCTGACGAAGCCGATGCGGCGTGAGCCCAGGCGTTTGCGGATGATGTCTTCGATGCCGTCGAACGCGCCGCCGCAGATGAACAGGATGTTGCTGGTGTCCATCTGGATGTACTGCTGTTCGGGGTGCTTGCGGCCGCCCTGCGGGGGCACGTTGGCGACGGTGCCCTCAAGCATCTTCAGCAGCGCCTGCTGCACGCCCTCGCCGGAGACGTCGCGCGTGATGGAGACGTTCTGGCTGGTTTTGCCGATCTTGTCGACCTCGTCGATGTAGATGATGCCGCGTTGTGCGGCGTCGAGGTCGTAGTCGGCGGATTGCAGGAGCTTGAGCAGGAGGTTCTCGACGTCTTCGCCGACGTAGCCGGCCTCGGTGAGGGTGGTGGCGTCGCCGATGGCGAAGGGGACGTTGAGGATGCGTGCCATGGTCCGGGCCAGCAGGGTCTTGCCGGTGCCGGTGGGGCCGATGAGCAGGACGTTGCTCTTCTCGAGTTCGACGGCGTTGTCGGCCTTCTGCTCGGCGGCCATCAGTCGCTTGTAGTGGTTATGCACGGCCACGGCCAACGACCGCTTGGACTGGTCCTGGCCGATGACGTACTGGTCCATGAACTCTTTGATCTGGCGGGGCGTGGGGACGGCGTTGAACAGGGGGCGGTTGGTGGTGACCCGTCGCCGCTCCTGCTTGAAGATGTTCTGGCAGAGGTCTACGCAGTTGGCGCAGATGTAGACATCGTTGGGGCCCTCGACCATGGGGCCCACTTCTCGGCTGGTCTTGCCGCAGAAAGAGCAGGTGGTGACCTTTTTGCCGCGGAATCCGCTTCCGCCGTCGCCGCCCTTGCCCTGATCGTTATTCCCTGAATCGTTACTCATGTGTCGTTCTTTCTCGTTCGCTTCCCCATTGTAGGCACCCGGGGGCGTGCGATTGATGGCCATTGGAGCGTCGGAACCGTCCGCACATGGTTATAGATCGGTTCAGATGCCCGCTTTCTGTAGGACAATCTACCCCATGAACCGACGAGCGTCACGCCCTTCCGGGCTCGTCTTCGGGGTCGGAATCGTCGTTATGGGGCGTATCGTCGTCTATAAACTCATGTGAGATATCGGTTATACCGTCGTCTTCGCTTTCATCTTCGATCGGTTGGCCGGTGTGCAGGGCGAGAATGCGGGCCTTGGCGCGTTCGAACTGCTCGTCGGATATCTGGCCGTCTTTGTGTATTTGGCGCAGGTCGTGGAGGCTGAACGGCTCGCCGCTCTGGGCCTGGCCGGCCGTGTCGGCCATCGTTTTTCGCAGGATCGCGATGCCCAAGCCCATCACGATCAACAACACGATCAGCACGCCCATCCAGAGCCACAGATTGTTTAGTCGATCCGCCTCGTAGCTGTCGAGTTGGGCGAGGATGATGCATGACACCGGTTGCATATCTGCTATTTTAGTTCACCCCCACACACCTGACCAGAGAGCGGCCGCATGTCAGACCCAAACCACGTCCACGGACACGAAGTGATGGAAATGATGATCGCCTCGGGCGAGAGCTACACCCGCGACACGCTGCGGGCGGCGATCCATGAGAAGTTCGGGCAGGCGACCCGGTTCTTCACCTGCTCGGCCGAGCAGATGACCGCCGACGAGCTGATCGACTTCCTCGAATCCCGCGGCAAGTTCCAGCCGACCGACGGCAGCGAAGGCTTCCAGACCGACCCGTCGAAGATCTGCAATCACTGATTGCTCGGATCCATCCGACGACTAACCCCCCCCGCGCCGTGAGGCACGGGTGTCGGTGTGTTGATCGCATGTGTGACGCACGCAATAAGCGGTCAACTGTTTAGCCCCCACCTAGACGGGGGCTATTTCATGAGTTCTGACAAACGCTCCCTCACGGTCGCGGCTCGTAGGAAAAACGCTACGGTGACAGTTGCTCCGCCTTAGCGTTGAGCGCTGCGGACCTCTTCTCGCCACCGGGCGGGATCGTAACGCGGGTTGAGTTCGGGCATGGGGGCCTGGGTGTCTTCCCAGAACGCTTCAAGCTCGGCCATGAGCTCGGCGACCCTGTCGGGGTGCCGGGCGGCGAGGTCGGTGGTTTCACTGGGATCGTCTGCCAGATTGTAGAGCTCGGTGCGAGAGCCGGGGACGATGACGCCCGCCGCCTTGCGGTTTTCGGGGACGATGCCGGTGGGGTCGAAGGTATCGCCGAAGTAGTGGATGAGTTTCCAGTCCCCCTTGCGGATGACGGAGCAGGGGGTGCGGGCGTACATGGGGACGTAATGGGGCATGTGCCAGTACAGGGTGTCGCGGGTGAGGGACGTGTCGCCGAGCAGGAGGGGCAGGAAGCTGGCGCCGTCGAGCCGGTGGTCGCGCGCGTCGCCGCCCGCGATCGCCCGGAACGTGGGGTAATAGTCAACGGTGTGGACGGGCGTGCTGCTGGTCGTGCCGGGGCTGATCTTGTTCGGCCAGCGGACGATCATGGGGACACGGATGCCGCCCTCGTAGGCCATGCCCTTGCCGCCCCGCAGCGGCGCGCAGGACGCCATGCGATCGAGGCCGCCGTTGTCGGATGTGAAGATGACGATGGTGTTGTCGGCGAGGTTGAGCTCGTCGAGCTTGCGGGTGATGCGTCCGACGCTGTTGTCGAGGGTTTCGAGCATGGCGAGGTAGTCGGCGGTGGGGCGCTGGTTGAAGTCGCACCAGGGCGTGGTTGTCTTCGGGTAGCCGCGCTGGACGTGTCGGTTGACGGTGTCTTGGGGGGCGACGAGGGGGGTGTGGACGGTGAAGTGTGACAGGTAGAAGAAGAAGGGGCGGTCTCGGTTGCGTTCGATAAAGGCGATGCAGTCGTCGGTCAGGGCTTCCACGCCCTTGTCGGGGGTTTCGTTTTGGTCGCCGGCGCCCACCTCGTCGAAGCCGTACCGCTTGAAGTACGCGATGCCGTGCCTATTCAGGTTGGCGGCGGCGGAGTAGCCATCGGCGACGTGCCACTTGCCCGACATGCCGGTGACATAGCCCGCATCCTGGAGCATGTTGAAGGCGGTATAGGTCTCGGCGGGGAACCTCTTCACGACTTTCGGGGTCAGCATGCGCATGTAGGGCCAGTGCCGGCTGTTGATGACCTTGGTCATGTTGATGCGAGCGGGGTACTGGCCCGAGAAGAGCGTAACACGCGTCTGGGTGCACTGAGAGCAGGCGTATGCGTTGTCGAACTTCATGCCCTGCTCGGCGAGCGCGTCGATGTGGGGCGTCTGAATATCGGTGTTGCCGAAGCTGCTGAGCGCGGGGTAGCCCAGGTCGTCGACGAGAATGAGCAGGATGTTGGGCTGGGCGGGTTCGGCCAGCGCAGTGAATGCCATCGAGAGCGAGAGCATCGCGATGGAGACGGGTAAGAACGCGTTTCTCATACAAGGCGTCTCCGATACGGGTTGCCTGATTATACGCCAACGGGATGGGGGCGTCGCGGCGTGCATGCCTTGCATCGCTCTGGCCCGAGAGGGTTGGCGGCGGCGCATAAAAACACCCGCGTCGGATGACACGGGTGTTGTTGCGTTCAATCCGAAGACCGGGGTCAGCTGGACTTCTTCTTGGTGGTCTTTTTCTTTGTGGTTTTCTTCTTGGTCGTCTTTTTCTTGGCTTCGGGCTTGTCGTCTGACTTGGCCGCGGCCTTCTTGGCGGTCTTCTTCTTCGTCTTCTTCTTTTTAGTGGTCTTGGGCTTGGGAGCCTCGCCTTCGACCTCGGTCACCTTGGCGCTCTCGAGGATCTTGGCGATGGTGTTGTGGTCACGGAGCTGCACGTAGAGCTGCTCGAGTCGACCGGACTTGGCCATCTCCTGGCGCAGCTTCTCGGGGCGGCGGCCCTGTTGCATGGCCATCTGTGCGATGCGGCCGTTGATCTCGGCTTCGCCGACCTCGATCTCCAATTGCTCGGACGCCTTGTCCAGGATGAAGAAGCTCTTCATCTCCTTCTGCGCCTCGGCCTTGGAGTCTTCACGCAACTCGGCGAGCTGCTCTTCGATCTCCTGGTGACTGGTGCCGCGGTACATCAGGTCGAGCTGACGACGCTGCAGCACGCGCTCGGCCTGGCGACCGGTCAGGCCCTCGGGCAGGTCGAAGGCGATCTTCTCGAGCAGTTGATCGATGACCTGGCCGTGCATGTCGCTCTCGGCGTCGGCCTCGGCGCGCTGGGTGAGGTTGTCCTTGATCTGTTCACGCAGCGCGTCTTCGCTCTCGAAGCCGAACATCGGCAGCAGGTCTTCCACGGTGGCCGACTCCATGCGGTCGACGCGATCGATGGCGATGTCGAGGGTCAGCTCGGCCTCGCGCAACGCCTCGTTCTCGTGGTTCTTGGGGCCGGTGGCGGTGACGGTGACGGCGTCGCCGGTGGTCTTGCCCATCAGTTCCTTGCCGAGGTTCTCGACGATGATGCCGTTGACCACGCCCTTGAACTTGCGGCTCTCGCCGGGCACGTAGATGTTTTCGTCCTTCTCGATGACCGTTTCGCCGTCGGCGGACTTGATCGTCAGGCGGGTCGTGAGGTAGTCCTGCTCGGTGATCTTGTCGTCGGTGGGCTTCATCTGGCCCTGCATCTCGCAGAATCGCTCGATCTCGATGTCGATCTGGTCGTCGCTGACGGGGACGACGGTCTTGGTCACGGCGATGTCGGTCAGGTCGGGCAGGTCGAACTCGGGCGCGACCTCGACCTCGACCTCGAAGCTGAGCGAGCCGGACTCGGGCAGCTCGATGGTGTCGATGTCCTTGATGTCGGGATCGCCGAGCACGCGCAGGTTGTTGTCTTCGACGACCTGCTGGAAGGACTCGCTCATCAGCTGCGTTTTGACTTCCTTGCGGACGTCACCGCCGAACCTTTTTTCGATGAGGCGCTGCGGGGCGCGACCGCGACGAAAACCGGGCAGCACGGCCTCGGCCTGGAGATCGTTGAAGTTTTCCGACAGCTTGTCTGTAATGCGCGATTCGGGGATCTCGATGCAGACTTTCTTGCGGGCCGGTCCGACCTCTTCGATCGTGACGTTTTGTTCGAGCTGATCGGGTTTGTTTTCTTCGGTCATCTGTAAAGCCTTTCCCTGTGCGCAAATAAAAACGGCCGAGTGCGAAGCGGCGTGTACCCGAAGGCGTCGTATGCCAAGCCTCTTCGCACGAGGCCGTTTGTTTTTCTCATCCATCGACCGACGCCTGGCTCCGCTCAAACGGGCCGATACCTCGATGGAGTTATGTCAGGCCGGAGAGTGTAAGCGATCTGAAGCGAATCGCAAGAGTGTCTTAACGGGGTTATTGCTGGCACTTTGTCAGATATGCCAGTATCTTTTGTGCTGGACGTTGCGGGGTCGGGCCTTGGGGCGTCTGGATTGTCAATTGTGACACAAAAAAAGGTGGCCGCAGCTATGCTTTGGGCTCAGGGGGTCGGGGGTCCTGACGTCGGTCAATGGCTCGAACACTCGAGCCGAGACCACAAGTCCAAAGGTTATAGCTACGGCCATCGAAGGCGAATCAGAACGGGTCTCTCCGTTGTCCTCGGTCCCAAGGGCACTGCAATCAGAAGCAATCATTATCGAAATGTTTTGTCTCCATGGGTGGGGAATGTGTGCCTGTGTGTCCCGGAAATGGAGTTCTGACAAAGTGTTATCTGCGCTGTTACAAAAATTGATCGATGAGCACCGCGTGTCGGTGCGAGAGATTTGCGAGCTGACCGGTCGCGGCGAGAGCACGGTGTATCGGTGGGTCAGCGGTGAGAGTCAGCCGACCTATCGTGATATCGAGCTGCTGGTGCGGCGTGTGAGTGATCCGATCGCGCGCGAACAGTTGGTGTGTCTGATGCTGATGGGGTTGCCGGTGGTGGTCGAGTGGCTGGAGGGCGCCGAGCGTGACGCGCTGCAGGGGGAGGGTGACGAAAAGAACACGATGTTTGCGATGAGCCTGACGGCGATGCGTCACCTTACAACGCTGCTGGATCGCGAGCGCCACATGCTGCACTCCAGCTCCATTCGTGAGGGAGAGGTCTGGGAGATGGGTCGGCTGATCGACGAGATCATCCGCAACCTGACGGCAACGAAATCGGTCCTCGTTTCTCAGCACCCGCCACGCCGCAAGGCCCGTCCGCTGCCCTCGGCGGAACTCCCGGAGACCGATTCCACGGAAGACCCGACCACCTGCTAGACTGTTACGCGCAGCCGGTGATCCCCGTTGCGGTCAACTCCGAGGCAGCCCATGGTTCATTTCATCCTGCGAGGCATCTTCCTGGTCATGGCGTCGTTCGTCGCGGCGATGTACGGCGTGCGGACGTTCTCGATGCAGGGCCACCAGTGGAAGATCCTGGCCACGGTCGGGGTGGCGCTGCTGATTTCGCTGGGGCTGGTGCTGCTGGACCTGTACACGCCGCGTAAGCGCCTGTCGGAGATATCCGGCGCGTTCCTCGGTCTGATCGTCGGCATGCTGGCCGCGTACGGGCTGACGTTCCCGGTCGACTACTTCGGCGTGCTGTTTCCCAGCACGGTGCCGGAAGGATTGATTGAAGGCATCAAGGTGTTCGTGGGTGTGATCTGTGTGTTCGGCGCGATCTCGCTGATCCTGCAGACCAAGGACGACTTCCGCTTTGTTGTGCCTTACGTCGAGTTCGCCAAGCAGCACCGCGGCCATCGCCCGCTGATCATGGACACCAGCGCGATCATCGACGGCCGCATCGTGGACGTGGCCCGCACACAGATCCTGTCCGGTTACGTCTCGGTGCCGCGGTTCGTGTTGAACGAGTTGCAGACGATCGCCGACTCGTCCGACCGACTGAAGCGTGCGCGCGGGCGGCGCGGGTTGGACATCCTCGCGGATATGCAGCGGTTGACGGAGATCGATGTCAACATCGATGACGTCCAAATCGACGGCGCCACCGTCGACCAGATGCTGGTCAACTACTGCCAGGAGACGCACGCGCGGCTGGTGACGGCGGACTTCAACCTGGCGAAGGTCGCGACGGTGCGCGGGGTAGACGTGATCAATCTCAACGACATCGCCGATGCGCTGCGGCCGGTGGTGCTGCCGGGGGAGCGGCTCGAGGTGCAGCTGATCAAGCCGGGCGAATCGGCCGGCCAGGGCGTGGGCTATCGGGACGACGGCACGATGGTCGTCGTGGACCACGGCCGAGACCACATCGGTCAGACCGTGACGATCATCGTCACCAGCATGCTGCAGACCTCGGCGGGACGGATGGTGTTCGGGCGGATGAAATCGGCGGCAGACGACGCCGAGGCGACCGAGGACGGGCCGAGCAAGACCGACGGTTGAACCGGATCACGGGTGATCCTACCCTTGTTTGGATCGACAACTAAGGACGGAGCCTGCCATGTCACGCATCACCTGCGTTAGCCTGATCATCGTGGCGATGACCGCCATCTACGGGGCCACCAGCCTGGCACAGAACGGCGCAACGACCCGGCCCAGCGACGGGGCGCAGTCCAGCGCCGAAGACGTGCTCAGCGAGCTGCTCGAACGCCGCGAGGAAAACCCGCTGATCGAACCGGCCCGACCCACCGAAGCCGGCACAGACAAACGCAAGCCCGTCGGCACGGCGCCCGGTGTCGAGAATGCGACGCTCATCCGTGAGGGGCAGTACCTGCTGCGTCGGCGTGGTCGACTGCTGCGTTCGAGTGAAGCGATGACCGGATGGATGTACGCGTTCGACGCCGACTCGGACGGCCTGGGTGATCCGCCGATGTACCTCATGCCGTGCAAGCTGCTGGAGGACATGGAGCTGATCGTCGAGGAGCAGGGCGAGGACGCGGCGTTCATCCTGACCGGCAAGGTCTTCGTGTACCGCAGCGCCAACTACCTGCTGCCGACGATGATGACCCAGGCGCCGCCGCACGGCAACCTGCAGCCGTGATCGCCTGTCTCTCGTTTCACTTACCAATCAATCGAACAGGTGCGCGGGCATGAGCATGCCCTGTTTGTCGAAGTAGGCCATGGCCGCGTCGACGGTGGGGAAGACCTCGGTCGCGGTTTCCGTGATGAACGGCGAGGGGTTCTTGGCCGGCTTCCAGACGACGTAGACCTCGCGGCCCGTCTCGAAGGCGTGGTGCAGCTCGCGCTCGACGCCGC
>JANQJT010000250.1 GCA_028281485.1 Phycisphaeraceae bacterium | reverse complement strand
CGGCTGCGCTTACTGCCGCGGTAGGGATTGAGGGTCCAGCCGAACGGCACGTCCGGTGAGTCGACCCGGTTGATCACCGTGCGCGACCGATCGACATAGACACGCGTCTCCTCCATCCGCCCCGCCCCCACCCCCGGAAGTGAAAGCAATTCCGAGCCATTCGACACGTCGTCGATGACTTCGAGCGAGCGGTTCTCAAATCGATTAGGGGGATTGGATGCCGAGCCGCGGCCCCTGGGGGCCCAGCGACTGTGAGAGGCGTTAAGTGTCCGTGTCGACGGGGCTTGCGATGTCTTGAATGGAGTGTTCGATCCCGCCATGGCTCTTCTCCTGCCGCATCCGTGACTGAGAACCCGATTGCTTTACCCAAACTATACCCTAACGATCGTACGGAGTCCATGTTTTTGTTCAGTAAATATTCGGGTTCTTTCCGAACAGATCGCCCTACCGTTTGGGCGCGGATTAGGGTGCAACAGCGTCAGCTGGGAGCGGGCCTGGGGTCAGGACATTTGGATTTGCGCTAGGGCCGGGCCTGGCTCTTCGGAGAAGTGGAAGATCTTGTCGAGGCCGGTGACGAGGAAGGTGGACCAGACGCCATCGGGCACGGCACAGCAGATGAGCTGGCGGCTGGAAGCGATGGTGAGCTGGCGAAGGCGCAGGAGCATGGACAGGTGGGAGGAGTTGACGGCGTCGACCTGAGAGAAGTCGAGCACGATGTGACGGGGATCGGATTCCTGGAGTTGCCGCAGTGTCGAAAGATCATCGAGCAGGGCCGGCCTGGCGGGCAGCTCGGCGAGATAGATCGCATCGGACCAGGGCTTAGTCGGCATCGGTGGCGCCTTGTTCGGTGGAGGTCTGAACGGCTGGGTCGGTGTCGGCATCGGCGTCTGCGATGCGCGCGGTGGCGATGAGCTTGTCGCCGGACTTGAGGTTGATGACGCGAACGCCCTGCGTGCCGCGGTTGGTCTGTCGGACCTCGGCGATGCGCGAGCGGACGATCATGCCGCCGGAGGTGATGAGCATCATCTGGTCGGCGTCGGTGACGGACAGCGCGGCGACGACGGGGCCGTTCTTGGCGGTGACCTTGAGGTCGACGCGTCCCTTGCCGCCGCGGTTCTGCGGGCGGGCTTCGCCCTGCTCGGGCTGGACGAGGTATTCGTGCATCGGGGTGCGCTTGCCGTAGCCGTTCTCGGTGACGGTGAGCAGCTGTCGCTGATCGTCGGCACGGACCATGGCGACGACGCGGTCTTCGCCCTTGAGGCTGATGCCCTTGACGCCGGTGGCGCTGCGGCCCATGGCGCGGGCGTCGTTCTCGTCGAATCGGATGGCCATGCCGGAGGAGGTGCACAGGAGGATGTGGTCCTCGCCGGAGGTGAGGCGGACCTCGACGAGGGTGTCGTCTTCCTTGAGGTTGATGGCGATGAGGCCGGAGCGGCGGACGTTCTGGTAGAGCTTGAGGCTGGTGCGTTTGACCAGGCCGTTGCTGGTGGCGAAGACGAGGTAGTCACCGAACTTTTCGAAGTCGCGCACGGGCAGGAAGGTGCAGACGCTCTCGCCGGCGCGGAGGTCGACGATGTTGACGATGGCGCGGCCGCGGCTGGTGCGTGCGGACTGGGGGATCTCGAAGACCTTGATCTTGAAGACGCGGCCCTGGTTGGTGAAGCAGAGGAGGTCGTCGTGCGTGGAGGCGACGAAGAGCTGTTCGGTGAAGTCGTCGCTCTTGGTGTCGGCGCCGATGACGCCGCGTCCGCCGCGCGCCTGTGTGCGGTAGGCGTCGATGGGCAGGCGTTTGACGTAGCCGGCGTGACTGATGGTGACGACGACGTCTTCCTCGGCGATGAGGTCGGCCATGACGATGTCGCCCACCTCGCCCTCGATGGTGGTGCGGCGCGGCGTGGCGTACTTGTCCTTCATCTCCAGCGTGTCTTCGCGGATGATCTCCATGAGGCGAGAATCGTCGGAGAGGATGCGTTCGTAGCCCTCGATTTCCTCGAGCAGCTCGGTGTACTCGGCGACGAGTTTTTCGATCTCCAAGCCGACGAGCTGGATGAGCTGCATGCGACCGATGGCCTCGGCCTGGGCGCGGCTGAGGCGGATGGCGCCGTCGGCGCTGCGTGCGGCCTGGTCCTTGAGGCGTTGGGGGATGGTGGGCGCGGCGGGGTGATCTTCGGGGATGCGGAAGCCGCGCTCCATGAGGCGATCGATGGCCTCGTCGCGTGTGCGGCTGGTGCGGATGAGCTTGATGACCTCGTCGATGTCGCAGACGGCGTAGATCAGGCCCTCGCGGATGTGCGCCTTCTGCTGGGCTTCGCGGAGCAGGTGGCGGGTGCGGCGGCGGATGACTTCCTTGCGGTGATCGATGAAGTGAGCGATCAGTTCCTTGATCGAGAGCGTGCGCGGCTGGCGGTTGACCAGCGCGATGTTCATGATGCTGAAGGTGGACTGCAGGCCGGTGAACTGGAACAGCTGGTTGCGGACGACCTCGGGATCTGCGCCGCGTTTGCACTCGACGACGAGACGCATGCCGTCGCGGCCGGAGTAGTCGTTGACGTCGGCGATGTCGGTGATCTTCTCGTTCTTCACGCAGTCGACGATCTGATCGATGATGGTGGTCTTGAGGATCTGGTAGGGGATCTCGTCGATGACGATGAGGGGTTTGTTGAGCGTGCGGCCGCGCGCGTCTTCGGTCTCAACGGTGGTGCGGCCGCGGATGGTGATCTTGCCGCGTCCGGTGGCGTAGCCGTTGACGATGCCTTCGCGACCGCAGATCGTGCCGCCGGTGGGGAAGTCGGGGCCCGGGATGATTTCCATGAGGTCGGACAGGCCGATCTCGGGGTTGTCGATGACGGCGACGATGGCGTCGCAGACCTCGCCGACGTTGTGGGGCGGGAGGCTGGTGGCCATACCGACGGCGATGCCGATGCCTCCGTTGACCAGGAGGTTGGGGAACTTGGCGGGCAGGACGGTGGGTTCGTTGCGCGTGGCGTCGTAGTTTTCCTGGTAGTCGACGGTGTCGAGCTTGAGGTCGTCGTGCAGTTCGGCGGCGGGCGCGGCGAGGCGGGCCTCGGTGTAACGCATGGCCGCGGGCGGGTCGCCGTCGATCGAGCCGAAGTTGCCCTGCGGATCGACCAGCGGGGCGCGCATCTTCCATTCCTGGCCCATGCCGACGAGGGTGGGGTAGACGACGGACTCGCCGTGGGGGTGGTAGTTGCCGGAGGTGTCGCCGGCGATCTTGGCGCACTTGCGGTGCTTGCTGCGGGGGCCGAGGTTGAGGTCGTTCATCGCCACGAGGATGCGGCGCTGGCTGGGCTTGAGACCGTCGCGGATATCGGGCAGGGCCCGGTCCATGATGGTGCTCATGGCGTAGGTGAGATAGCTGTCGGCCAACTCGCGATCGATGGGCATGTCGACGATGTTGCCGATGACGACGGGCTGGGTTTGCTCGGCGTCGGTGACCGGGGAGTCTTCGCTGTTTTCGGGCTGGTGGGGAGCGTCGTCTGTCATGTGGGAGGGCCTGCCTTCACGGTCTGGGTGAAGGGGAAATTGTACCTAAAAAAAGGTAAATCCGCGAACGACAAGGCTCCCGGATCGGGCCGGGCAGCGCGGGAAAATCGATACATTTTCGGGGGCAAAAAACAGCCCCGATCGTGTGTGATCGGGGCGTGTGAGCGTGTCGGATTGTCGGCCTGAGATCAGGCGCGGCGGCGACGAGCGAGGGCGAGGCCGCCGAGGGCGAGCAGCGCGAGGCTGGCGGGCTCGGGGATGTACTCAACGGTGCCGTTCCAGGTGCGGTTGGTCTGGAGGATGGAGTCGAAGAAGGGGGAGTCGAAGGTGTTGTCGCTGGTCCAGCGGTGGTGGTTGGTGGTGAGCTTGAGGTTGGCGTCGGAGTAGATGCCGCCGCCGTCGTTGGTGCTGAGGAAGGTGTTGGCGGTGCCGTCGAAGTAGACGTAGAAGCCGAAGACCTCGCCGGGATCGATGTCGAAGGTGGCGCCGATGTCGAAGGGGGTGGGCGTGCCGGAACCCTGGGCCTCGCCGGCGGTGATGGCGTCGGAGCCGAGCAGGCTCCAGCCGGCGCTGGAGAACTCGCTGCCGACGTAGGTGCCGGTGCGGACGTAGACGTCCATGTCACCGAGGGCGCCGCTGGCGAGGTGGGCCTCGAAAGCGCCGGTGAGGGTGATGGTGCTGGCGCCGATGTTCTCCAGGTCGAAGTGGGCGCCCTGGCGGGCGTCGGCACCGTTGAAGATGGTCGAAAGCGTCGCGGCCTGGGTGGTGGCGGTGGTGAGCGCCACGGCCAGTGCGCTAGCGAGAAGGATGCGTCTCATGTTTTTTCTCCGAGATCCAGCCGACCGAGGGTCGGAGTTCCTATAGCCTCATCCGGCGGCGCAACGATTGCGACGCAGGACCAACAGATCTCCCCGAGGCTTCCCGAACTCTCTCTGGATTCGCGAGCCACAGAACCGCGGCTGCGATGAACACGTTTAATGTATCTGCGCCATGGGGGCGGGACAAGCGATAAAAGACCGCGAAACGATTATTATTCTGTGTCGAAACTCACACGAAACGCTTGCGTAAATGCGTGAACCGCCTCATGTCCTGAGTTGACATGTAATTATTGAAATACGTGGTATTGGCGTGCTATTTATCCGCGAGAAGTGTCCAGCGGCTGCATCAGCGCGAGGTATTCGGTGTTGCCGCGTTTGCCCTTGCCCGCCCCGCCGATGACGGGCGAGCGGATGTGGTCGACGACGGTCACACCCCACTGGTCGGCCTGGTCGAGTGTTTGCTTGCAGACCTCCGCGGCCCGGTCTTCGTCGAGCTTGCCTCGGCCGCGCGTCTGTTCGGACGCTTCGTAGTGGGGCTTGATGAGTGAGACGATGTGGGCGGGCTTCCATCGCAGGGCGGCGGGGATGGCGTGGCGTTGGGGCGTCCAGCCCATGTCCAGCACGACCAGGTCGACAGAATCGACCGGGACGTCGACGTGCATGGCGTTGGTGCGTTCCATAACGGAGACGCGTCCGTCGTTGCGGAGTGTCCATGCGAGTTGACCGTAGCCGGTGTCGACGGCGTAGACCCGTGCGGCGCCGCGTTGGAGGAGGCAGTCGGTGAAGCCGCCGACGTTGCAGCCTAAGTCGGCGCAGACGAAGCCGGTCGGATCGAGTCCGAAGGCGTCGAGTGCGGCGGCGAGCTTGAGTCCACCGCGTGAGACGTAGCTGTCTTGGGGTGTGTCGTTCATGAGAGCACGTGCTGCATGATGATCACATCGAGCCAGCGATCAAACTTGCGGCCGACCTGATTGAGTTGGCCGACGCGTTCGAAGCCGAGCTTGGCGTGCAGGCAGAGGCTTGACTGCTGGTCGGCGGTGATCAGGGCGATGAGCGTGTGGTGGCCCAGTTGTTTTGCGGAGTCGATCAGGTGTTGCAGGAGTGCGCCGCCGATGCCCTGCCGGTGGTGATCGTGGTGGACGTAGACGGAGATTTCAGCGGTGTGTCGGTAGCCGCACCGCCCGCTGTAGGCCGACAGCGCCGCCCAGCCGACGATTGTGTCTTCGATGCAGGCGACGAAGACGGGGTGTTGATTGTTGTGCTGATCGAGCCAGTCGGATTGCCAATCCAGCGAGACGGGCTCTGTGTGGAAGATGCAGGAGCTGTGTGTGATGTAGTGGTTGAAGATGGCGTTGACCGCGGGCAGGTCGCCGGCGACGGCGCGACGGAGGATCGGGGCGGGCTGGGTCATCCGGTGGCCACGCTGACACCCACGACGGCGATGCCGGCCTTGTCGGCCTCGGCGAGGAAGTCGGGCTTGTCGATCAGGATGGTCTTACCGGCCTCGACGGCGAGACAGCCGGCGCCAGCGTTCTTGAGGTTTTCAATGGTGCGCGGGCCGACGGTGGGCACGTCGAACCGCATGTCCTGGTTGGGCTTGGCGAGCTTGACCAGCGTCCACTTGCCGCGTTTACAGAGCGATCCGGCGCGGGCGATCATCTCGTCGGTGCCCTCGATGGCTTCGACGGCGATGATGTCGCGGTCGCTGACGGCCACGGCCTGGCCGACATCCAGGTCGCCCATACGCTGCACGATGGGCAGGGCGAAATCGATGTCCATCTGCTGGGCGACCGAGGGTTGGGTCTTGGTCATCACGCCCTCGTCGGCGAGCAGGTCGGGGATGTAGCGGGTTGAATCGATCATGGTGATGCCGTCTCGTGAGAACTCATCGGCCACGGCCGTGAGCATGCTGTCGGCCCGCTTGTCGTGGCGGGTCGAGATGAACCATACCTTACCGCCGCGCCAGTCGGGGATGTAGCGGAACCAGCGGAACGGCTCGTACATCTGGGCCTTCTGGATCTTACCGACCATGACCATCTCCCGGCAGCCGAACTTCCGCAGGACGCGGATCCATCGGCCGAGCTGGATGATGCCGGCGGTGCGGAACTCGTCGCAGAGATCGGGCAGAGTCTGGTCGAAGTGCCCCTTGATACCAACGCAGGCGACGCGTCGACCTGCGGCGCGGATGCCCATGGCGGTGGCAACGGGTAGGTGGCCTCCGGCGGCGAGCAGACCGATCGGGGGTGCGGAGATGGCGTCGGCGTGGGGGGTGTCCATGAAGTC
This sequence comes from Phycisphaeraceae bacterium, assembly GCA_028281485.1. Taxonomy (GTDB): domain Bacteria; phylum Planctomycetota; class Phycisphaerae; order Phycisphaerales; family Zrk34; genus JANQHD01. The sequence goes on along the minus strand of JANQJT010000250.1, from coordinate 9 downwards.
GGTGGCCAA
>JANQJT010000221.1 GCA_028281485.1 Phycisphaeraceae bacterium | reverse complement strand
GAGCTGCGCGAGCGGTGCGCTAATGAGAAGGACGTGCTCGGCTTCCACGTCAGCAGTCACCCGCTGGATGAGTTCAGCGAGCTGATCGACGCGTTCACGACGGTGAGCGTGCGCGAGATCCGCCAGGTGAAGGCGGACGTGGAGGTGGTGATCGCGGGGATGTTCACGCGCGTGCGTAAGACGGTGACGCGGAAGAGCCAGGACCCGATGGCGATCACGACGGTGCAGGATTTGTCCGGCGAGATCGATTGTGTGGCGTTTCCGAAGACGTACGAGGCGTGCCGCCACTTGTTGGAGGCGGACGGCGTGGTGTTTCTCAAGGGCAAGGTGGATCGGCGACGCGAGGAGCCGAACGTGATCATCGAGGAGGTTTACCCGGTGTCGGAGGCGCCGGCGAAGTTGACTCGCCTGGTCAGGGTGGTCGTCAAGGATCGCGACGCGGACGGTCGGGCGCACGCGTGGAACGGCGAACTGCGTCAGCTGCACACGGCGCTGCGACAGCAGAAAGGCACGGCGGGCGTGCAGATCGAGGTGCACGACGCGGGCCGGGTGGTGATGCTAAGCACGATGCTGAGCGTGTCGGCTTCGCTTCAGCTGAAGAGCCAGGTCGAGGGGATTCTGAAACAGCCCGGCGCCTGCCGGCTGATCGGTCCCGCCAAGCTCTTAGGCGTAGGTCACACCCCGCACGCCGCTGCGGGCTCGAACGGCGGCTACGGCGCCGGTTTGCATTCAACTTCCGGGGGCGGTTCTGCTTCCGGGGGTGGGGATGACGTGTTGGTCAGGGATGCTTCTGAGGCGGTGGTGAATCGGCTGGAGCGGAACACGATGGCCGACCACGGCGGCGCCTGCGCCAGTGTGGATAGGTATTAAATGTCTACTCCAGTTATCTATTGGCCCATTCTGGTATTCGATACTCGAGACGATCCTCCAAAGTCGTTTCAGACTCATCATTATCAATTGGATTGGAATAAGGTTCCATGTGAAGAGCGCGAAACTGTAGTCATGATTGTTCGTGATATGAATCGTCCGGTTGGAACAATACCCTTTATAGCAGGAGAAACTGTTACTTTAGCAATGGAGGGTGTGAAGGCACCGGATATCCGGATTCATCAATATCGCCAGTGCTTTGTAGAAATAGTACAAGAAGATGTTTTGTCTATATTCAATTCCGGATCTGAGGTATTAAGTGTTCAATATAGCGAGCGTTATATTGAAGATGAAAATGGCAATCAATTATCTGAAAGTGATATCTATAGATATGTGGCTGGATCTAGTGAGCCCGTAGCAATGGGTGATCCAAAAACAGTGGTTGCGTTAGGGCCATCTGATATTTGCAGTGAAGATGAATGGGAGACTGAAACCTCAAATACTTTTGAGCTATATCTATCCGTTATTGAAAACTTGTTAAATAGCAGGTGGTTGCGGTCACCAGTCAGTGTCTCTTTTCACGCTCCCAGCGCAGGCGAAGCAGTAGTATTAAGCGCGTTATTTCCGGATGAAGAAATGATCAGTGCTGTAGTACTACGCATACGGATGTTATACGAAGATGGATTGTTCAAAGCAGTATGCAAGTACTATCTACGACACTGTTCCGACTCTAGGAAACGTATATGGATATCGTGTGAGAAGGATGTATTTGTAGAATCTCTAAATAATCGGCCTACCTTTCCCTTTGATGTGCCAATGAGTAAAAGGGATATATTGGAATCCTTCCTGTATGGCACAGGGCGAGTACACCATAAACCCAGAAATTCATCAGCTAAGTGTAACATGCAGGGCATACTTAATCGGCTGGGTAAAGAGCGTTCGAAATTTGTAATCGAATCAGTATTGAGAGATGTCTATATAAATTGCGCGAGAAGCTACAGTATAATCAATCAGGACTATCAATATTGGAGAGGAAAATACGACCTTCCAGGAGCATCTATTGTTGATGTGTAGTTGTCTTTGCTTGTCGGTACGTGAACAACTTGTGAAGGCCTTGGCCGTAGGCGAGGCATGAAATCGCTAATCGCTGATTGCTGAAGGGGGGAGGAGGGGGAGGTTGTGTGAGGTTGGGGTTGTGCGCCCCCGGACGGCGCGGCAGCCGGAAGCCGGAACCCCCGGGCGGGGCCCGGGGCTAATGGATGGGAGGGGGGATGTGGGACAAGAAAAAACCCTCGCGGGGGGCGAGGGTTTTTGTGTGCGCCGGTGTGCCTCGGACCTGAAAAGGTGGGCGCAAGTGTTGTTGAGGGTTTGGTGTTTAGTTGCGGCCTTGGGGGCGGCGTCGGGCGAGGGCGAGGGCGGAGAGGGAGAGGAGGGCGAGGGAGGCGGGTTCGGGGACGATGTTGCCGTCGTCGAGTGCGAAGGAGCCGACGGCGCCGGAGCCGGTGAGCTGGACGCGGATCTCGTCGAAGGTGGTCTCGGGGAAGGCGAGGGTCTGGAGGGAGTTGTTGCCGAGTGGGGGGATGTGGATGAAGGAGACGAAGGCGTCTTCGTGGTAGAAGGCGATGCAGCCGTTGTATTCCTCGATGTCGACGAGTGTGAATGTGCCGGCGGTGTTTTGGGTGAGGTCGAAGTTGAAGAAGAGGGTGCCGCCGCGCGCTTCGTCGTCGGGGTCGTCGACGAGGCCGTCGTTGTTATTGTCGACGATGTCTTCGGCGATGATGAGGATGTTGTGGAGGTCGGCGTTGGTGGTGTTGGGGCCGACGTTGCCCAAGACGGGGGTGCGGAGGTCCCAGTCTCCGCCGGTGGGTGAGGAGGAGTTGAAGGTGATGGCGGCGTCGGGGTGTGAGCTGCGGCGGTTTTGCGCGCTGATGTGCAGCCCGATGGGCGCGTACTCGGAGTCGATGAGCTGTCCGGGCTGAATGGTGGCGCCGAGGGCGTCGGTTTCGAAGTCGATGATAAGGGGGTCCGCGTGTGCGGCGGTGGTGAACGCGGCGGTGGCGCAGAGCGCAAGGGCAAGGGCGTGGGTCTTCATCTCTCTCTCCTGATCGTTTTGGGCGCGGCGGCCCGGTTGCTTTTCTCTCGGGGGTAATAGGCACGATGGCGGGGCGGGGGGCGAATGAAATGCTGGGAAGTGTGGGCTGGGCGGGTGAATGTGGGGGCGCAGGCGTTACAGGCGTTACAGCCGGAACGGCCGATAAGGGGAAGCGATGAGCCGTTACAAAAGCCAGAAGGATGAGAGGTTTCAGGCGTGGATCGTAAAAACCCTCGCGGGGTGCGAGGGTTATAGGGGTGTCGTGGTTTGGTGATGCGGGGAGCGGCGTTGCCGGGGGGGTTAGATGTCGGCGACGATCTTGTCGTAGAAGGCGGTGAAGTTGTCCTTGTCTTCGGATTCGCGGAACTCGATGGCGTTGCGGGGGTGGAGGTTCATCTGGCCGGTGAGGTTGTAGGGGATGAGCGGGCCCCACTCGATTTTTTCGCGGAGGGGGATGATGTGGTCCTGGATGAGCTGGATGACGGGGCGGAGGTTGAACTTGGGGTTGCGTAGGAATCCGAGGAGGAGTTCCATGGGGCAGTTGCCTGCGCCGCGGCCGAGGCCGTAGGCGGTGGCGTCAACGCGGTTGGCGCCGAGGATGATGCCTTCGATGGTGTTGGCGAAGGCGAGTTGGAGGTTGTTGTGCATGTGCAGGCCGATTTCCTTGCCGGTGCCTTCGAGGGCGGCGGTGTATTTCTTGTAGAGGGCATCGATCTGCTCGCGGTAGAGGTAGCCGAAGGAATCGACGATGACCATGATCTGCGCGGGGGTGTCGCGGATGGTATCGAGGACGGTGTCGATCTCGGCTTCGGAGAAGTTGGAGACGGCCATGAGGTTGGCGCAGGTTTCGTAGCCCATCTCGTGTGCGTGGTTGATCATCTCGACGGCTTCGGAGACCTGGTGGGCGTAGAAGGCGACGCGGATCATGGAGAGGACGGACTGGTCGGCGGGTTGGATCTGTGTTTGCCAGTCGCTCTTGGTGGCGTCGGCCATGGCGACGAGCTTGAGGCCGGTCGCTTCGGGGTCGTGATCGCCGACGATGCGTCGCATGTCCTGTTCGTGGCAGAACTTCCACGGGCCGAACTCGTCGGGGGAGAACTGGTTGGGGGAGTTCTTGTAGCCGATCTCCATGTAGTCGATGCCTGCGGCGAGGTTGGTCTGGTAGACGGCGCGGACGAAGTCGTCATCGAATTGGTGCTTGTTGAGGAGACCGCCGTCGCGCACGGTGCAGTCGAGTACGCGCAGCTCGGGGCGGTAGGTGATCCACGGGGCTGAATCGGACATGATGTGAGTCCTCACGGAGTGAGGGGGTGGGGGAGGGGTATTGTGTGGGGGCGGGGTTGAAAGATCAAAGCGCGGGGAGTTTTATGGGATCAGGCCGGGTGAGGGGTCCACGATGCCCATGATTTTGAGCCACATGATGCTGCTGATGGTCCACTCGGTGTCGGGGTTGGGCCGGCGCCAGTCGATGAGCCAGGCGGAGGTGGGTGCGCCGAAGTCGCTTGATCCTGTGCCTTCGATGGGGGTGCGGAGCTGGAGGTAGGACTGGGCGCGTGCGTCGTCGATCTGGACGGCGTCGATAGAGAGGATGGCGTGTTCGCCGAAGCGGTAGGCGGCTTCGACGCGCGTGGCGGCTTCGAGCAGGTCTTTGCGGTTGGTGAAGACGGCGCTGCCCATGACGTGCAGGGCGATGTTCTCATCGAACATCTGGTGGAGCTGATCGAGGTCCTGGGGGGGGACGGTGGCGTCGGCGAGGCGTGCGGTCAGCGCGATGAGGTGTTCGCGTGAGGTGGTGACGGCGATGGAGAGTGTGGGGAAGACGCCGGCGGCGAGGAGGAGGATGAGGGCGGTGATGAGCTGGTTCTTGCTGCCGGATTTCAGGCCGTAGAAGCAGAACATGAGCGCGATGACGGTGAAAACGAGCAATCCGGGCCAGAAGTTCTCGAAGAGCAGGCGTGTGAGGAGAGAGGATTCGGGCCAATCGTTGATGGACTGGAACGCGGGCGTGTTGATGGGGTTCAATGTTCAAGTCCTTTCCCGGCGAGTTCCGATAAACAATACGGGTATAGCCGCGCGCGACCCGTGTTGTGGTTGCGCTTAGCTTACCGGCAAGTCATGGATGACGCGATGAACGAGGTGTTGAAACGGAATCTGGACCGGTTGGGGGCGCGCGACGAGGGTTTGGCGTCGCGTCTGGCGTCGGTGGCGCCCCAGGCGGGTCTGGAGGTTACTTCTTCGTCGGAATCGGGGTTGGTGACGGGCGTGGCGGTGGTGCGTGACGACGCGGGTGTGGAGCGGAAGATCACGCTGGCCAGTCGGCATCGGCCGGGTGCGGAGGCGAGCCGATTCGCCGACCAAGCGGACCTGAAGAAGCACGCGGTGGTGCTGGTGATCGGTGTGGGGCTGGGGCATCACGTGCGGGAGGTGGCGAAGCGCGCGGCGGGTAAGGGCGTGGTGATCGTGTACGAGCCGAGCGAGTCGCGGTTGCGCGGTGTGTTGGAGCACGTCGACGCGGACTGGCTGGGCGCGGGGCACGTGGAGCTGTTGGCGGGCGAGCTGGAGGTGGGAGACCTGACGCGGCGGTTGGAGGGGCGGGTGTCGACGGTGGCGCAGGGCGTGCAGATGCTGTCGCACGGGCCGACGTGCCGGTTGGACGAGGAGGCGGTGCGGTCGTTTGCCGAGCGGTTTACGCAGTTCGTGTCGTTCTGTCGGACGAACGTGGCGACGACGATGGTGATCGCGCTGCAGACGTGTCGGAACTACGCGGACAATCTGGGGCGGTACGCGGCGGGTGAGTCGATCAATGCGCTGAAGGGTTTGGGGCGTGGGTGTCCGGCGGTTTTGGTGGCGGCGGGGCCTTCGTTGGCGAAGAACGTGGCGCTGCTTGAGAACCGTGATGTGCGCGATCGTGTGATTGTGATCGCGGCGCAGACGGCGCTGAAGCCGCTGCTTGCGCGGGGGATTCGTCCGAACTTCGTGACGGCGTTGGATTACCACGAGATCAGTCGGCGTTTTTACGAGGGGTTGCCGGCGTTGGATGACGTGACGCTGGTGGCGGAGCCGAAGGCGAACCGCGCGATCGTGGACAACTACCCCGGGCCGGTGCGGATGTGTCGGTCGCCGTTCATCGATACGTTGCTGGGTGAGATGGGGCGGCGTGTGGATGCGCTGCGGGCGGGCTCAACGGTGGCGCACCTGAACTTCTACCTGGCGCAGTACCTGGGGTGTGATCCGATCGTTCTGACGGGTCAGGACCTGGGGTTCAGCGACGGGTTGTATTACATGCCTGGGACCGCGATCCACGAGGTGTGGGGCGCGGAATTGGGGCCGTTTAATACGCTGGAGATGATGGAGTGGCAGCGTGTGGCGCGGCACAAGACGCACCTGCGGAAGCTGGAAGACATCCACGGCAAGCCGATCTACACCGACGAGCAGATGCTGACGTACCTGCGTCAGTTCGAGCGGGACTTCGGCCGAGCGAACCAGACGATCATCGATGCGACGGAGGGCGGTTTGCCCAAGGCGCACACGGAGCGGATGGGATTGGCGGAGGCGTTGGAGCGGTATGCGACGGGGCCTGCGCCGGCGCTGCCGACGCCGGGGCGCGAGCTGGACCTGGAGCGGTTGAAGCTGGTGCACGAGCTGCTGGTGAACCGTACGCGGGAGGTTCGCACGCTGGCGCAGCTGAGCCGTCGCACGATCCCGATCCTCAAGGAGATGATCGCCAACCAGGAAGACCAGCGGAAGGTGGAAAGGCTTTTCGAGAAGCTGGAGAAGAACAAGCGCGAGGTGGCGGCGTTGCAGGAGGCGTTTGCGCTGGTGAACGAGCTGAACCAGATCGGCGCGTTTAATCGGTTGCGTGCGGACCGCGCGATCGAGGTGGAGGGTGCGGACGCGGTGAGTCGGCAGCGGGCGCAGCTGGAGCGGGATGTGGCGAACGTGAGCTGGCTGATCGAGGCGTGCGAACAGGTGTTGGGGATGTTCGAGCGATCGGCTGAGCGGATGGACGGGCAGTTGCGCGACGGGCTGGCGCGGATCGGGGCGGTGGCATGATCGCGGAGCTGAAGGAAAGCCGGATCACGGCGCTGGTGCCGCGCGGGGAAGACGACCAGCGGCTGCGCACGGTGGTGGAGCGGTTGCGGGGGTGTGCGGGTGTGAGTCGCGTGGTGGTGGTGTGTGGGGTGGGTGATGCGGCGGTGGAGGGGGTGGAGTGCGTGGCGGTGGAGACGGGGCTGATGGGGACGGTGCGTCGGGGGGCGATCGCGGCAAGGAAGTGGTCGCCGACGTGCTGGCGGGGCGGGATCGGCGGGGCGACGATTTACGACGAGCTGATTGAACCGAAGGCGCTGGCGTGTGCGATGCGTCGGTTGGATGTGCCGCGTGTTTTAGTGGTCGGGGCGGATTGGGTATTGGTTGATCCGGCGTTGTGCGGGGCGGTGATCGAGCGACACCTGACGAATCCGAGCGGCTTGCGGATGGTGTTTACGCAGGCGCCGCCGGGTTTGTGTGGGTTGGTGATCGACCGGGGCCTGGTGGAGGATTTGAGTGAGAAGGGGATGATGATCGGATCGATGTTGGCGTATCAGCCGGCTGCGCCGCAGGGCGATCCGATCGCGAAGGACGTGTGTGTGCAGACGCCGGCTGCGTTGCACGGGGCGATGGTGCGTGTGGTGCCGGACGGTGCGCGGTGGCGGGGCGCGATCGAGGGGATCGATCCGGGTGCGGATGCGCTGGGTGTGGCGGCGGGGTTGGAGGCGTGTGGTGCGTTGCCGCAGCAGGTGACGGTGGAGCTGACGCCGCGGCGGCGTGCGTGCGGCGTGATCACGCCGCAGGGTCACGGTGTGTT